>JAYUWZ010000695.1:0-3358 GCA_043753265.1 Verrucomicrobiaceae bacterium | reverse complement strand
CTCGTCTTCCACGGTCTGGAACAGGCGCGCGTCGAGCGCGTGTTCCATCCTGGCACAAAAGGCGATGATTTGAGTGTGTCTTGGCTTCATAAAAGGGTTTGGTTCGTTCGCTGAGTCTCAGGACTGTCAACTGGCTCTGGGAAAGGCGATGATGCGGCTGGTCTCCGGCATCACTGGGAGCGTCGGAGGCTTGCGACGCCCCAGCCGGTATCCGAGCACTCCGCCTCCGGTCGCAGCCGCCAGGGCTCCAAGCAGTGCCACCTTGCGGATGTTGCCCACGCGCTCATGCCAGTTCTTTTCCCGGCGATCCCGCGGTCGCGCTCCGGGCGCAAACACCCGTGCTGACCGCCCACGCTGGTCACGAACATCCCAATCCGGCGCCGTCACATCGAGCATCGTCACTGACTGCTGACCTCTGACCCCAGATTTCTGGATCGCTGCCAATGGAAACAAATCCGGCACCACGCGATTGGCTGCGCGTTTGGCTCCTTGCACACCGCGTTGCACCTTCGCGCGATAGACCGGATTCCGCCGCATGATGGCCGCGTGCCCCAGTAATCCGCCGGCAATCGCCGCGCTGCCCACCGCTCGCTTAAACCAGGATTTTTCCCACTCACGTTTCTGCGGACGTCCCCGGCTGTCCACTTTCTCCCGGCCCGCCAATGCGCCCACGGCGTCCTTCGCCAATCCGCCCGCTCGTGAACCAATGCGGTGCAGCTTCTGCCCTCGGTTGATTGCCGCCCGCACGACTTGGGCGTGTCCCACGGGCAGGTCCACCGGATGCTGTACGCCCGCGCCATCGGTGGTGTAGGCGCGTTGCGTGCCGCTTGCCACCTGCAAAGGGTCCACAAACCGGTTCCCCGCATCGCGCAACTGCTGGCGCCCGCCAAAGAGTAGCACAGACATCCTGTCTGTGTGGCCAGCAGACGTCCCGGCTGCTTCGAACAGCCTTGCCCGCTTCTTTGCCGCAGCCTTCTTCAACGCCCGCAGCAACAGGGGCTCCGCAATGGCCAAGCCCGTCCCATACACCGCGCCTTTGGCGAGACCATGTTTCGCTGCCTCGATCCGGGATTCTCCTTTGTTTGGAAACACGGCGCTCGTCGCCGCATCCGCTGCCGCAATCCCGCCCGCGAGCGCTCCGCCGTGTAACCAGGCCCGGGTACTGCGCGCCGAGAATCCCATCGCACTGCGCATCGCTCCTCCAAGCGTGTTGGGCAATCCTTGAACAACTTGGGCCGCACCCCGCTTCAACCCAGCGACCTTGTTTCCGATCCGCCGTCTCCCAGCCAGTAACGCGGCGAGGCCCAGCGCGGCCGGCGTCGCTTTATCCACCAGCTTTCCACCCGGCGAACGATCACCAAACACATCCTTCGTTCCGGCTGTCGTCGCCCGCGTCACTCCCTGCGCCAGGATTCCCGCGCCAGCTCCGATGCCCGCCGCCGCCTTCCGAGTCACCCCAGGCCTCCGCAACGCCAGTCCGAGCGCCCCACCAGCAATTGCCGATTTCGTAAAATGTCCGCTCGCCCGTTCCACGTCCTGATCGTGCAACTGCTTCTGGTACCGCGCCGCCGCCACCCCGCTGCCTGCCGCAAATGCAATCGGAGCGCGGCTGTGTCGAAGACCAGCCGCAGCCCCAAACCTCAGCCGCAGCAGATTCCCCACTTTCCGAAACGGCCACGTCACGACCGCACCCGCCTTTCGAACGGCCCCCGTCACCACCCGCGCATTATCCGCCGCCGCCGCGGTATGTTTGGCCGCCTGCGCCGCTGCGTGTGCTGCACTCTCTCCGGCTTTTGCCGCGCGCCGAATGCTCTCCGCCGCCCTTCCAATCTTAATTCCGCCGTATGCCAACCCAGCCCCTCCCGCCAAAATGCCGGCAGTGCGCAACGCACTACGTTGCGGTTTTCGAAGTTCAGGTTGCCTTCTGTATGCGATGGGTGCGTCCACGCTGAATGCTTGCTGTCAACATGCCACCCCGCATTTGTGTGTATCACAATGGCGAGAATGATCTTCCTATAGCGGCGGGATGAGTAGTGACTTCAGTGCCTTTATGGCGTCATCGAATCGGAGTTCATTTTCCCATACTTCTTGAGCGATCCGAAATTTGGCTTGGTGCCCTACAAGTTCAATCGCGAGCCCTCCGTCAGTCCTTTGCGTTCCTTGTACCGCTGTTTCCATCAAGATGTATTGGGCATGGAGGCGTAGTAGTTTCTCGCCAATGTCTGGAACAAAGCGGGCATTCACTTTGAAGGTGGAGACGTCGGGTGTCGGTTCCGACGTCGCGAGCACACAGAGAAAATAGCGGGCCTTGTTGGCTACTGCTTCTCTAACTTGTTTGGTGCTCATTCGGACTTCGGTTGTCGATGTGGCTTTGATTTCTACGTAGACCTCCCCGGCAGGCCCTTTCAATTCAAAGTGGGCCGCATCATCTTCCTCCCCTTCGGGGATCTCGATCTGATAATCGTGGCCAGGCCCCGTTCGCCGAGTAGCAAGTCCAGTATCCTTGAATGCTTCGACAAACAGTTGTTCCACGAGATCTCCCAAAGCTTGATTCCGCTTTACCGCTGCCTTTCGATTCCGGCGCTCCTCCGCAAGCACGATTAGCTGCGGATCATCTTTAACGGCCCCCGCGAATGCCTTCACCTTCTCAGCATCATTGCCCACAGCGGCGGTGATGTCAGCTAGCGACTGAATTAGTGATATCCTTTCAGGTTCATCACAACCAACAGACCGGAGCATGAGATCAGCCGGGCTCACGCCGATTGCAGTCAAGAAAAGCGATATCCTCTCCTCGCCCGTCCTTTTGAGTAACGCTGGGTCCTTAGCCAGCAGCAGCGCGAGGTTCTCTGGGGATGGAGTTCCTGCCTTCTTGTCACCGATCGGCACCCATGTCCGAGTCTTCATGGCTTTGAGCCATCCAGCACGATAAAAACGATGTTCAATTCCGCCGCCACAATCCGCAGCCCCCAAATCAAATGCCTTTCCGTCGCTCGGAAGGATAAAATCGAAGAGCAGGCCAATCAACCCTAATGCGCGCGTCACGCTGCCTCGAGTCCGTTCTAATACCTGCCCCAAAAAGGCAATTTCAGTCCGTTGGTGCGGTGACGTTGACTCAACTCCAGGCTCCTCTTCACTGAGAGGTTCATCCGGAAGAAAGTCTTGGACAACACTGCTGTTTTCATAAAGAGGCGACAGGTGGACGAATCCCTTACTCTCTAGAATTCGCCAATGCTCCCGATTGAGCGATACTTCGCCATACCCGGGATGAAAAATTGCCGAGGTCGGGAATAGTTCCGAGAACGACTTTGCCGTTTCCGGCCAAATTGAAACGGGTGCCAACGGTCGTTCCATTCCCGGC
>JAYUWZ010000694.1:0-3360 GCA_043753265.1 Verrucomicrobiaceae bacterium | reverse complement strand
TACGCCAAACGCGCGCTCAAAACCGCGCTGCAATCCAACACACCATGAACCCATCCGCTCCCATCCATCCCGCATCCATTGAGGCTTCCGTGCTTGCCGCCGTGGCCTCCAATCAACGCCGCATTCGCATCCTGAGCGGACTCGCCTGTGCGCTCGGTCTGCTCTCCGCCGCCGCGAGCATCGTCATCATTTTCTTCTACTTCAGCGCCTACCGGCCCAAGCAACTGCAAGTGATGAACGAACTCGGCGCACGCTCCGTTGAATCCGTTGTGGTCCCGAGCCAGCAGCCGCAGGCAACCGGAGAAGCCAGGCGCTACGACTTCGCCAGCGTGAATTTCGCAATGACCCACGCCGTTGGCATGGGCACGATGCTCGTGGCAACCGCCGTGGGACTGCTCGCGCTAGGAACCATCGTGCTGCTGCTCGTGGTAATATTCACACGCCGGGCGACGCTCGCACACATTCAGGCAAGTCTCGCGCAGATCTCCGCGCAGTTGCAATTACTCCGGCTGCCTGAAAGTCGTTGATTGAGATTAGCAAGGAGGGGAGCTTGATGGCGCAAAGGGGCATCCGTCGGTCCCTGTTCCGGCACTCGGTCAGTGGACGCGTGGGAACGAAACGCACACCACTTCGAGGACACGGCGATATGTTGCCGTACATCGGCATTCCTCCAGACAGGTAAAAGTTCCCAGTGATTCTGGCGTGCATGGGTTGTAAGGCAATCGGCGTGGCGCTGCCAGTCGATCCTACTATGAAGTGTATCCTCGCCCTGCTCTGCGCCCTGCTGATATTCACCACGGCACATGCTGTGGGCTCGCCCCCACAAAGCGTCGCGGAGCTGTGGGCGGGCTACGATCCGAGGAAGGAGCCGTTGGAGGTTGAGGTGTTAAAGGAGTGGGAGGAGGACGGGGTGGTGTGCCGGATCGTTCGTTACCAGGTCGGGGTATTCAAGGGTGCGCCATCGAGGGTCGCGGGGTTCTACGCATTTCCCAAGGGCGGAACGAAGCTGCCCGCGCTGGTGGAAATCCACGGCGGTGGTCAATCGGCCTCCCTGAGCAGTGTGGTGAAGTATGCGAAGCGTGGATACGCGGGCATTTCGATCAACTGGGGAGGCAACAAAATGAGCATGGGGAACGAGATGTGGGGCGGTCCGCAGACAGACTGGGGAAAACTGGATGCCACGCACCCCCCACAGCGGAATAAGGCGAACCATTTTGCCGGCCCGCTGACACCAGACGAATTCACGCTGGACGCAGTGGAGTCGCCACTCAACAGCAATTGGTTCCTGGTGCTGATGGCTGCGCGCAGGGCAATCACCTTTCTGGAAACACAGGCGGAGGTGGATGCCACGCGCATCGGCGCACATGGCCACTCGATGGGCGGTAAGCTCACGACGAACCTTGCAGGGATCGACAAGCGGGTGCGTGCAGCCGTGCCATCGTGCGGCGGATCGGGCGATCTCGTGGAGGGCGAATCGACCCTGCCTGGCGGGAGCAAAACGAAGCGCAACGCCATGGAGTTGGCATGCATCTCGGACAACGCTTACCTGCCGCTGATCACCTGCCCTGTGCTATGGCTTTCGCCCACGAATGACTTTCACGCGCACATCGACAACATGGCGTGGAACTGGCGGGATCTTCCGGATGACAGGACGCGGTTCAGCATCTCCCCGCACTTCAATCACCGCCACACGGAGGAGCACGCGATTACGGAGTATCTGTGGTTTGAGGAGCATCTGAAGGGCGCGGATTTCAAGATGCCACGGACGCCACAAATCGCGCTGGACCTGAAGGCTGCTGGCGGCGTGCCGCAGGTGACCGTAACAGTGGATGACTCGCGCCCGGTGCAGCGCGTGGACATCTACTACTCTATTGACCCACACGGGCTGACCCGGTTTTGGCGGGACGCCCATGCCATGAAAGCGGGGAAACAGTGGCAGGCGCAGTGCCCGGTGATGAGCCCCACTCAGCCAATTTTTGTCTTTGCAAATGTCGCCTACGAGACTCCCTCGCCGTATCAAGGTCCTCAGGGCACGGAGCCGGGGCGCGCGGCGACTTTTGCAATCAGCAGCCGGGTGCTTTCGGCGGGCCACTCGCAATTGCAGGCTGCGCAGGTGAAAGCGACAGACAAACCGGAGCGGATGGTCGATGACGGGACGCGTGGGTGGCACGACTGGTATCTGATGAACTGGGGCCACGCGCCGCTATGGACCGCCTCGACTCGCAAACTCCGTGACGCAAAATGGCGCGGGCCGGACGGTGCGAAGCTGCAGTTTGAAATCCAATGCGAGACGGACAACCAGTTGGTGATTACTTTTAACACGAATGGATGGGGCGCAGTGGTGCCGGGCAAGCCCACGGTGGATTATGTGGTGGTTAAGCCATTGAAGGGAGCGGAGGAGTGGCAGACCATCACGGTGGAATTGGGCGAATTGGTATCCACTAATGCGAAGGTGACCGCTCCGCTCGCCAGCTGGCAGACCGTCACCGAATTCAGCATCAGCCCGAGTGGCACCATGATGAAGGACGGCAAGAAGGAAAAGGTAAACGGGAACGCGTGGAAAGGGGGCCGTGCGATTCGCAGGATGCAGTGGATAGGCGGGGATTATCCACGCCAGATGGCGGCGGATGCGCCGCTGAGCTCGGAGGCGCACAAAAACTACTTCAACGAAGCGATCCGTAAATCGCTGGAGCATGAGAAGCTGGACAGAAAATAACGGACAGCGCCCGGAGAGCGCCATCCACCTTCAGGCCGCTTTCGTGAATTGGCCTACTTTGGTGAGCGGCCCACTCCGTAGTAGATGAAGCCCATGCCCGTCATCGTCTTCGGATCGAAGAGGTTGCGACCGTCGAAAATGAGCGGCGTGTGCATGCGCTTTTTCACTTCCTCCAAATTCACCTGGCTGAATTCCTTCCACTCCGTAGCGAGCACGAGCGCTTCGCAGCCGTCCACCGCATCGAGCGGCGTGGGCGCGAGGGTCACGCTGTCCGGGATAAGACCAAATTCCTTCGCCTTCTCCATACCCTTCGGGTCGTAGGCCGTCACGTGTGCGCCCTCGTCCACGAGGCGGTTGATGAGTTCAATCGGCACGCTGTTGCGCACGTCGTCGGTGTCGGGCTTGAAGGTGAGACCCCAGATGGCGATTTTCTTGTCCTTCAGCACCCACAGGCCATCGCGCATCTTGCGCAGGAAGCGCTCAAGTTGCGCGGCGTTGATGCGCTCGACCTCTTTCATGAGGTTGAACGGCACGCCGAGTTCGTCGGCGATGGCGATGAACGCCTTCACATCCTTGGGGAAGCAGGAGCCGCCGTAGCCGAGGCCTGCATTCAGGAAGTGGCGCCCGATGCGTTTGTCCATGCC
>JAYUWZ010000693.1:0-3361 GCA_043753265.1 Verrucomicrobiaceae bacterium | reverse complement strand
CAGACCTTTGGTGAACTTGAACTGCACGAGCAATCCGTCATCGACGCCGGCGAAGTCCCAGCCCGCAGCCTGTGCGGCGGCGGGTGCCACCACGCGCACGACAAACGACTCCGTGGTCGTGTTGCCAAAGCTATCTGTCGCGCTGGCGGTCACAGTCGTGTCGCCGGGCGGGAAGAGGCTCCCGCTTGCGTGGGAGAGTTGCAGCGTGAGCGGGCCGTCCTCGGCATCGTTTGCGGTGGCAGTGAAGTTCACCACCTCGCCTGGGGTGCTTTCATCCGCGAAGATCAGCGGCGAGGCTGGAATCGAGACGACGGGCGCGGCATTTCCGGGTGCCTGAATCTCAAAGATGGTGAGCGTGTTCGAGACTTCGCTCGTCGTAAGGAGCAGCGGCTTGCCGTTCGGGCTGTCCTGTGCGGAAACCACCAGGAGCCCCTCGGGGTTCAAGTCGCCAGCTCGCTTGAATGCTGTCGTGTAGCTGACCGCACCAGGGTTCGTAACGTCGAACATCAGCACCATGTGCGAACGCTCCAGGCCCACAAAGGCATAGGTGCGTCCGCCCAGGGTCGCGATGGTCACGCCCTCGGGTTCGGAGCCCTTGTTGTCGCTGCGCCCGTCATCGAGATTGGCGAAATGCTGCGATGCCACGATGAGGTCGAGCATGTCTCCGCTGTCGAAGACGAGGTTGCCCGCGGCATCGAGGATCGAGAACGAACGCCCGCCGTAGGAGAGGATTTGATCCACGTCGCCGTCATTGTCCGTGTCACCGCGCAGTCCTAGCGCATTGGATACGGTGAGGCGTCCGAGCACCGCGTTATTCTTCAAGGCCGCGGCATTGGGAAACACGGTGGGGTCGAGGACGTAGCTCCCGGCACCGGCACTGGCCGATTCGTCGGGGTCCACGAAGTCATTGCGGTCATCACCTTCATTTGCGGTGACGTAGTAGGTCTGGCCACCCGATGCATAGGCGGCAATGGCGTCAGGCATGTAGAGGCCGAAGACCGGATTGCCAATGGTCGGGTTGATCAACGCCACAGCACCCGGGCCGTCGCGGTCGCTGAAGTCCACGCGGAGTGGCGAGAAGTCCTTTTTGCCGAGCGGTTGCACCGCGGTGAAGGTCGCGGTCGCGATGTCGAGGATGCCCACGGCATTGGCCTCTTGCAGCGTGACCATCGCAGTGGTGCCATCGGGCGAGATGGCGATGTATTCCGGCTCGAAATCCACCGAGGGAAGGGCGTCGGTCGTGCCATTGTTGAAGATGCGCACGCCCGCCGCTTTCAACGCGGGAATCTGGCTGTCGAACGCGGCAAAGCCCGCGGTGCTGACCGTCGGGGCGGCAAATCCGGCAGAGACATCGATGATGCTCACAGTGCCCGGCGAGGCGTCGGCGGCGACATCGACTGCCGTGCCATTCAGTTCCCCCTCGTTCGCCACGAGCACCTTCGTGCCATCGGGCGAAAAGGTCAGGTTGTCCGGCACCACTCCCACTTCCACCGAGCCAAGCAGCGCGCCAGTGGCAGCATCGAGGAACACCACGTGGCCGGCTGCGGTCTTTGGCGTATTGATGATCGCCGCAGCGAGAATGCTCGGATTGCCACCGAGGCCCTTGCGGACGGTGACCGAGCTGATGTCATTGCTGATAAGGCCCGGCACGCCAAGCGTGGCCGGTGTGATGGTGGTGATAAACGCCGGGGCGCCCGGGTCGGAGAGGTCCACGACCTGAATTCCCGTATTGGACGACGTAAACGCCCGGTTGGACGCTGGGTCGAATGCCGGGATTTCCGCGCCCGCGAGTGCGATGGTTCCCTTCACCGAGGAGACAACCGTATTCGTTGGCGGATAAACCAGCGGGATGGTGTCGTCGTTGGTAATCGAGCCGTTGGCGGAAGCAGCGGCAATGGTCGTCGTGCCGGTGGAATTCACTACCCCCGAAAGCGCGACGGTAATCGTCTCGGTGCTTTCCACCGTGGAGTCGCCGTTAATCGTGATGCTGATGTTTTGAATCGCAGGCCCGCCGGGTGCAAACGTGAGCGTGCCTGGGGCGAGCGTGGCAAAGTCCGTCCCTGCGGTCGCGGTGCCGCCGGTCACGGCGTAGTTCACAGAAAAGCCGGTGGTGGTGTCCGTGCGCCGCACCTGCATGTTGAGCGTGGAGGTGCCGCTGTTTCCCTCCACGAGCGACGCGGCCAGGATTGAGACGCCAGGGTTCACAGTGATGTTAAATGATCCCGCGGCCGAATTTCCGGCCCTGTCGGTCGCCGAACCGTTTACCGGAGTGACACCAATATTGAAGGTGCTGCCGCTGGCGGGGGTGAAGCTGGAGGTCTGGATTCCGCTGCCACCCGCATCGGCCGCGCTGGCGGTGTAGGTCACCGGTGCACCCGTCGCAGTGGTGGCACCACGGGTGAGATTGGAAGGCAGAGTGAGCACGGGGGCCGTGCGATCCACCGTCACGGCACTCCCGTTGGTGGTCGCTGTCACCGGTGCCGCGGTATCTCCGAGCAGGTCGGCGGCCGTGATGGAAAAGGAAGCTGCCCCCTCGATGGTGGCTCCGCCCACCACGACGCTGGCGGCCCAGGTATTGCCAGCGGTGTTGATTGCCGTCGCCGATCCGCCCAGCAGGGTCACTGTCGGCGGCTGGATGGGCTCGCTGGCGGTGAAAGTGAGCGTCACTGTATCGCCCGCCTTCGCAAACAGGGTGTTCGCATTGGTGCTGCCAATGGAAACCGTAGGCAAGGACGGTGCCGCAAAGGCAATGTTGGAGATCAGGCCGGCAATGCATGCTGCAAGGATGCGCATGGAGTTCCGGGGTTTAGTGGAAAGCGGAGTGTGGTTGGTTGGTTTCAAGCAGCCCCCACCCCACAGGCCCATTGTTACAAGATACCGCTCAGCTTTGTGAAAGTAACGCGTCGTCCACGTTGCGGTTACAGTGCAATCCCGACGGAGATGTGGCGGATCAGTATCAATTCTCCATGATGACCCCGATCCGCAGCGGAACTGTTACCGCAACCCCACTCCCGCCACACTCGTCATCCATCCGCCCCAGCCGCTGCGCTACACTTTCCCAGTCCCACTCTTCTCAAAGATGGCCAGAATCTCCTGAGCGGTGCCCGCCGACCCCAGCCGGTCGCGCACCTCGCGGTCGTTGAGAAACTTGGCGATCGCGGCGAGCGTGCGGAGATGGGTCTGGAACTGGTCCTTCGGGACCACAAACAGCACGACAAACTTCACGGGCGAGTTGTCGAGCGACTCGAATTCGATGCCCGCCTTGCTCCTGCCAAACGCGGCAACCACCTTGGTCACGCGGTCGCTGGATGCATGCGGGATGGCGATGCCAAACCCAATGCCTGTGCTCATCGTCTCCTCG
>JAYUWZ010000692.1:0-3364 GCA_043753265.1 Verrucomicrobiaceae bacterium | reverse complement strand
CAACGCAGCCCGCGCTTATATCGGCGAGGCGGAGGTCATTCGCGATCGACTCAAGCAGCACAAGACAAAGGAGTTTTGGGTTTCGGCCATCGTTTTTGTCAGCAAGGACGATAACCTGACAAAAGCACATGTGCGGTATCTTGAGAGTCACCTCCTCACCGAGGCCAACCAGATCGGCAGGTTCACGCTGGAACAAAATCAGGCTGGCGGCTCCAAGCTCCCCGAGTCTGACCGCGCGGAGATGGAGGTCTTTCTGGCGCACATACGGCACCTCCTTCCCGTCCTCGGTTCCGACCTCCTCGCGCCAATCGCGCAACCCACCGCGAAAGCTCAGCCCGGCGGCGTGCTCTTCTGCCACATCAAGGGAGCCGAGGCGCGAGGCCAGCGCACCGCGAACGGCTTCGTCGTATTGCATGGCTCGACCTCGGTCTTGGTGGAGCGCCCATCTGCCGAGAGTTATCCCTCCGTCGTAGCCCAGCGGAAGCAACTCGTTGTCGATGGCACCCTCATCGAGAAAGACGGCTTCTTGTTTTTCACCAAGGACGCGGAGTTTTCTAGTCCATCTGCGGCGGCAGTCGTTATACACGGCGGGAGCGCAAACGGACTTACTGCGTGGAAAACTAAGGATGGGACATCGCTCAAACAACTCGATGGACAGGCTTAAGCATAAAGCGACTCTGGGACTTTTCTTCTGTTGGTTTTTTGATATCTATTTCTCCGTGATTCACGCGCTTCCCGTGAATGATTTCAAGACAGAATGGATTAGCGGCGACGGTCTGGCAAGGCAGTTGATTAAGGGAAATTGAAACCACACGAGCAGTTACCCTTCCCGTTAAGTATCTGCTGCCACGCTGTAGGGCAAGGCAAACCAGACCGATCTGGCACACTGTCCCAGAAATATGAAACCACTATTTACAATCCATGCCGGTGAGTATCTCGTCGGGTCGCACATCGAAACATGCTACCCAGGATGGAACATATGGCTTCCCTCGAAGGACACAGGAGTTGACCTGCTTGTGACAAATAGCAGCAACATGAAAACCGTGTCCCTCCAAGTAAAGTTTTCGAAGGACTTCACCCGTCAGCGGGGTCGGTGCACCGGAGCCAACCCACTACATGGTCGTCGTGTACTCGTAGGAGTTCCACCGGCTCGTAGCCCAGCCGCTGATGCGGAAGCTGAAACTGCCGGGCACCACGCGGGCCAGCTTTTACTTTTACAACACACCCGAGGAGGTCGAGGCCATGGCCGAAATCCTCCTCGCAGCACGCGCTTTTTTTGATCGATGAACGAAGAATTCGAGGAACTCTACCAAGCGGTCATTCTGGACCACTCTAAACGCCCGAGGAATTTCGGCGAACTCACCGACGCCGTGCATGTGCATGGGGACAATCCCTCCTGCGGGGATGACATCGAGCTTCACGTGAAGTTCGCTCCCGATGGCGGCGTGGAGGATATCAAGTTCAAGGGCAGCGGCTGCGCCATCAGCCAGGCAAGCGCCTCGCTGATGACCATGAAGCTGAAGGGAAAACCCCGCGCCGAGGCGGAACGTCTGATGCAGAATTTTAGCAAACTGGTAACCAGCGATACCGAGCCTGACACAAAGGGACTGGGCGATGCCGTGCTGCTCCGGGGTGTGAGGAAATTTCCGCAACGCGTGAAGTGCGCGACGCTCGCCTGGCGCGCTTTCGAGCAGGCGCTCGGGGAGGGTGGGACTGTGAGTACCGAGTGATTTGGTTCAACTCTCCATTGCGATGTCATCCTGAGAACCATAACACGGGGCGTGATTGTTTGTGCGGAGATGACGTGATTGGTCGCTCACAGTTCGCACCTCCAGCAACATGCAAGCGGCCATCTTCTCTGGAGATAATCGATACGAACAATCCTGTTTAATCCTGAAAATCTTGTAAATCCTGTCAAAAGGATGCGCTGGCGGCTTTTGAAATTTGTGGCCAAATCTCGAATACGACCTGCTCACTTTAAAGACAGGATTTACAAGATTTTCAGGATTAAACAGGATTCCAGAGGACATTACCCCCTGTGGCAAGGGCAACGTCATTAGCAGGAGCTTTAAGCGACTGAAGGATCCCGTGGAATTTCATGGGAGATCTCAATCCCTTTGAATTCAACGGGATGTTTCAGTCGCTGGAAGCTCCTTCAACATGACAGTGGTTAGGAGAGGTAATTAGACAGGCGCTTCGCGCTATAAGGAGGCCGATTGAGGACATCGGAGAATGGTAACGAACGAGGAAATGCGTCAGGGACGCATGCTCCCAGTGGCCGCTCACTCCCGAACACGCGCTGACACTCTGTAAGCCAGCTTTACCCGTAACCACCGAATAAACCAAAGAACGCGCTTGCCAGCGGGCCTCCTCTCCATCCCGATGGTGCCATGCAATTGACCGACGAGCATAAGCAAAAAGTAGCCGCGTGGATCGCGGAGGGCATGAAGCTTTCCGACATCCAAAAACGCCTCGGCGACGAATTTGAAATCCGGCTGACCTATATGGACACCCGCCTGCTGGTGGACGACCTGAAGCTGATGCCCCTGGACCCGCCGGAGCCCGTGGAAGCCAAGCCTGCGGAAGAAGCGGCGCCAGCGACCCAAGAAGCCCCCTCGCCCCTCGCACCCGATGCGGTGGTGGTGGATCCCGCCCAAGCAGCAGCCGGGGAAAAAGTATCGCTCGCAGTGGACACCCTTGCCCGGCCCGGCACGATCGTGAGCGGCAGCGTGACCTTCAGCGACGGCAAGAAGGCGGCATGGTATCTCGACCAATCAGGCCGCCTCGGCGTGGTGCCCGAGAGCCAGGGCTACCGCCCGCCGGAGGGAGATGTGGAGGAATTCCAGGCCAAGCTCGACCGCGAGCTGGCAAAGATGGGCTACTAAGCCCCGCGCTGCTCCATGAGACATTCCCGCCGCATCCTGCTGCTGCTGGTCATTGGCGTGCTCATTGGCTACGCTTGGTGGCGCTATGAAAACGGGGGCTGGCGCTCCAGCGACAAATTCACCCCCGCCACCGCGCCCAAGCTGAAACTCGAGGACGTGCAGGTGCTCGCCGCGCTGGATGCCGAGTACGTGCGCCTCATCGAGGCCGTGGTGCCGAGCGTTGTCAGCATCACCTCCTCGCGCACGGTGTGGCAGCCCGCGCCGATCACCATCGAGGATCTTATCGCACGCCGGCAGCGCCTTCAGAAATCGAAGAGCACCTCGCTGGGCAGCGGCGTGGTCGTGTCGCAGGAAGGCCACATCCTCACCAACCACCACGTCGTCGCGAGCATGACGGAAGTGCGGGTGCAGTTTTCAGACGGTCGCAACCTGGCCGCGCAATTGATCGGGAGCGACCCCGCCACCGACCTCGCAGTGCT
>JAYUWZ010000691.1:0-7198 GCA_043753265.1 Verrucomicrobiaceae bacterium | reverse complement strand
CCGTGTTCCCGGGCCCGCCGCTCGATCTCCCGCGCGAGACCCGCGAAAAACGGGTTGGCGATGTCCGGAACAACCACCCCGATAGTGTGCGTTTTTTGCAGGCGCAAGCCGCGGGCAATCTGGTTCACCATGATCCCGGAGTCGCGCGCCGCCGCGAGCACCCGCTCCTGGGTCGGGCGCGGGATTCGATAGGCGGTGCCTTTTCCGGCGAGCACCCGCGAAACCGTCGAGGGTGCGAGACCGAGGCGGGCAGCCAATTCCGTGAGGTTGTTGCGTGAGGACTGCATTTTTGCGAAGCATACCGCGCCGATGCTTCCATGGACAGAGCAGAGTCCTTCGGTGGGTCGAAGGGAACTATACTGCGCGGCCTCTAGTTTTCGGAGTTGGACCTGTATCGTCGGCTAATGCCGGAGGCATGCCACTGCTCTCCGCATCCGCCCTCGGCCGCGAGCGGTTCCCGCTAATTCCGACCGCCAGGGACCAATCACGCGAAGAGACTGAGCGCATGTTTCGATCGAGGCTCCAGAATTTCTTCAGGATCTTGGCCTTGTCGCAGCGACCCATTTGAAGTCTCGCTGCTCTGTGTATTCCATAATCTTTTGCTGCATAGCCGCAGTTCCTCCCCGGCTTCGAGCACTCGCCTTCCTTTCGTGCTCATTCACGGGTTGGTTATTTCCAGTCTCTATATGATTCCGCTGGCCGAATACCTGGCGGAGCAGGATAAGGTTCAGGCGCTGGATCTGACGGGATTCGGTCGCAGCCACGCTCCCGCCGAGGTATTTCATCGTCGCGGAATGCAGCTCCGTGCTCCAACACACCTTCCACCGGGATACGATTCAAACTGCGCTGGGTGTCGCTGATCCGCGCGCCGCGTTGCGTTTCGCGCGAATGGACGGGAACAACAAAAGCAGATTGGCAGCCCTCGCTCCCGCCTTCGCTGATGAGGAGATTCGCTTGCGGCACCTGACGGCGCGGGGCAGTCTAATCCCAATTCGATCCCACAAGGTCGCGCATTCTTACCTTCACGCCGTGGAAAATTTCCTCATTGCTCTGCAGTTGATCGTGGCCCTCGGGATCCTGAACGTCTGGATGCTGCGCTCGGGCAAGGCGACGCCATTTCGAGGTGGCGACGCGAAGAACCTGCGCGAGGAATTCGCCGCCTACGGGCTGCCCTTCTGGTTCATGTGCGTGGTCGGCGTGCTCAAGGTGGGCCTGGCGCTCGCGCTCATCGCCGCCATTTGGATCCACGGTATGGCCCAACCGGCGGCGATCGGCTTGGGATTGCTGATGCTGGGGGCGTTCTTCATGCACCTCAAAGTGAAAGACCCGATCAAAAAAGCCCTGCCATCCATCGCCGTGCTCGCGATGTGTGCCGCCATCGCGCTGCTGTAGCCGACAAGTTCAATCAGAACGCCGCCAGACTCAGGTAGGCATTCAGCGCCAGATAAATTAGCGCCGGGACCGTCTGCGGCAGCGTGTCTTTGATTTTGATGCGGACGCCGACTGCGACCAGCATCATCAGGGCAAGCCCGGCCGCCGCCGCGCGTCCCATCCACGGCTGGCTCAGGCCTGCCAGCAAACCGATCGCCGCGCACAATTGCAGCACGCCGACCAGCGTGCGCTGCGATGCGAGGCGGTAGCGCTCGAACTCGCGCTTCATATACGCGGACAAAAAGCACGCCGATCCGTATCCGAGGAAAGAGAGCGCGGAGAAAAGGATAAGGACGGAGTTCAAGGGCACGACCATAGGGCATCCTTGCTCCGGTGCATACTGAGGTGTGAATCAATCATCGCGACGCGCGCGAAAATTGTGCGCCTCGTATTGCTTCCCGCGCGAACAGGCTGAACTATGAAACCCTGAATGGACGCGACTGAACAAACCACGGACGTGCTGATCATCGGCGCCGGGATGGCAGGGTTGATCGCGGCTGCGGAATTGCAGCGCGCGGGTCGCCGGGTGCTCGACAAGGGCCGCGGCGTGGGTGGGCGGCTGTAAAGGCGATTCTGGCGCAACGCCACGCGTAGCTCGCCCGTCATCGCCTCACGCGGACGGCGGAAAAACCCAGAGGGCCGGGCAGCCGACATTGCAGTGCACGGCGCGGCCCAAAACCGTGAGCGTAGCCCAGGAGTAGTAAAGGTTGCTCCGAGCCAGATTGCCGGGCACGAAACCCGCAGGGGCATGATCCAGTGCCCGCAGACGCATCGCCGTTGATGGAATCGGGTAGAAGATGGTCTGAATGGCGCTGCTCGCGTTGCCGTCCTCGCCGGTGAGTGTGGGAAAGCGCGTGATCCACGCACGCGCCTCGAGCCCGGAATCGGCGGCGGCCCGGTCAGCGGCGAAGACGGCTTTGCGGCTCAAGACTGGCAGCACGAGCAAGCTGGCAAAAGCCCAGAGCGTCATCCAGCAGGCGTGTCCGATCAGCGCCTCGGCGGGTGCGCGTTTGGCCAGTTCCAAGACGCTCGTTCCGACCCATGCGCCCAGAAGATTCCAGCTCAGAACCACGACAAAGGTGCGCCCTGGCAGGCCATTCGCGATCTGCCATTCCCTTCGACGAGACTCCACGGCGAGTTCCGATTTCGGCAGACTTTCCCGCCACCTCGTCGGCAGCACGCTCATGGCACGACACCCAAATCCGACGATCCCACCGGTGAACGCCGGGTCGTCCACTGCTGCGGAAATCCCGGTCTGCCCGCCATGAGTGTTCTTCGACATCGATGCTCCGCCGATCATTCGCAGGAGATGGCTTCGCCCGAGTGCGAGCGCGACCGACGCAACCAGAACGGCCAGCGCGAATCCGGAGCTGAAGATGAAACTCGCGTAGCTGAGTAGTCCCACGCCCGCCAGCACCAGAGTATGGCCGAGAGCGCCGGGAAACCAGCGTAGCAGAAAGACGGTCGCGGTTGGCCGAGGGCTCGGCATCAACCACAAGCCGCCGATGAAATCGAACACCACTTGAGCCATGATCGCTGCAACCCCGATGAGGACGCATAAGCCCGAGTCGATCAAGTTGCCGCCGAGTCTTGCAACCCAGTAGAGCCCGCCGCATGCGGCCAGCACCCAAAAGCCGACGTTTGCGATACCGAGCCGCAGGCGGCTGCGGGCCAGCTTCATTTGATCAAGAGTCATCCTCAAATAAACGATCCAGACGTAGAGTGGGGACGCGGCGAATTTCGATCTTCCGCGTCCGCGCCACGCTTACCAGTCGTTCTATTTTCCCGATGTCTGACCACGACCAACTCAGCACCGCGATGGATGCGCAATGTTCTCCTCGCTGCAGGCGCCTACAACGTCGTGACTCAACCTTGCACAGCAGAAGTCACATCCACGGAAACGAATCGCTTTCGAGCGAGCGCGTTGCCGGGGACTGTTACAAGCGGCGCGAGGGTGAAGGCGGGTTCAGGACTCGCGAGCAATTCATCCCACTATCCGCTTACGCTGTGAACGGAAAGGCCGTTGCCGCTCCTGACCACGTTCGGCAGATAGATGCGGAGGCGGGCATAGCGGATCGATGTGCTTGGAGGCAGTTCCGCGAGATCGAAATATACGAATGCCCGATGCCCCGTATCCACGGGCAACGTCGCCGCCTTGTTGGCGGCTACGGTCACTTTGGAACGGAATCCGTATGTGTCTTCTGTCGCAGGAAGGGTGGCGGCATCGGCGGTGCAGGCAAAACGGAGAAGGGGAGCGAGGAAGGAAGGCGTTTTCATAGTTGGGGTGGGGCCGCTGGGTGCAAAGACATGGAAGCGCTGGGTGTAAGCACAGCCAGCCGTTGTCGAACGGCTGTATGCGTATATCACTCACAGCGTCACTCCTCCCACCCGCTAAATCAGCCCGGTCTCGGCAACAAACCATGGGATACTAGAACACCCCCAGAATTGCAAAGACGCGATCGCGGACGCGTAATGCCTCAACGCGAACATCCGCATGGCGAAGCGCCTTGCCAGCACTTTGCCACCAATTGAGGTTCTCATCGGCAAAAAGGGAACGATGAATGTCTCTTGCAGGGCTATTGGCGACAGCCGAGATTACCCTTAATTTGGCCACGGGCTTTTCAGCCGGAATCAATTCAAATTGCGGCGAAGCCAGAGCACACTCTTCCTCGTTCTTGAAACCCATAGCCGCCTGGAGGACGATGGTCGGCGATGTCACTCGAACGGCGCATGCATTCAGCGTCGCCTCTAAACTACCGTGCGGTGTGAATGCTTGGCGCGTACCTTCTACTGCGGCGAAAGTAAGGCCCCCGCCTTTTGCATCTCTCGCTTAAGGATCGGCATGAAGATTGGATCGTAGAAACCAATAAGCGCTTCACTGTCGGGCGCCACCTTGCTATCTTGTGACATATTTTCCTGTGAAAGTGCGCATGACATTCCCTTCGATTCGCCGTGGGCTCCTGAGATCCATGAGCTTGGTGTTGGTGGTTTTTGGCTGGTCAGCGGTGGTGGCCCAGGAACTGCCTGCTCCATGGAAATTCCAGTCGGTGGGAGAGATGACATCGGCCAGGGCCTCGGTCGGGAAAAACGGCGGTAGCGCTCAACTCTCCGGGGCCGCTGGCGTGCTTTGGGGAAAGGCGGATCGCATGCCATTCATGTTCACGATCCCGAAGGGCGATTTCGATCTCAAGGCGCAACTTGGTGGGCCGGCGCCGGCCGGCTCGCAAGGATTGGCGGGTGTTCATGTCCGGCTGCTAGGGGAGCAGGGCGGGCCGCAGCCGGACGACCCGCAGACGTTCCTCGGGCGCAGGATGCACGATGGGATGTTGCAGGTGTTGCGGCGGCAGGAGCGAGGCGGCGATACCAGGCATCAAGACTTGGGCGTGAAGCCGCCGGACCTCTGGCTGAGAGTGGCGCGTGCGGGGGATGTCCTGTCGTTTTGGTTTTCCGCAGATGGCCAGACCTGGACGGCTCCGCGGCACAGCGCGATGCGTGCGCGCGGCCGAGTGGCCGTGGGCCTCGCGGCCACCGGCACCAAGCCGGTTTCGGTCACCCAGGCCTTTGCGAGCATTCGCTTGGGAAAGTTGGACTTCGGCCAAAAGACGAGTTGGCTGGGCAATTCGCTGCCCGGCGGCGGCCATTCGGTCGGCCACGTCATGAACTTCGGCCGGGCGCTCTGGGTGGACCCGAAAAGTGGTGAATTCTTCCTCAATGGTGAGGATGAAAACTCCAGTTTCAGTGCTTGGAACGCGGACGGCACCTTCCGGTGGTTTCGAGAGAATCCGAACTTTCAGCATGGAAGCGCAGTGGCCGCCGACGCGATGTCGGTCTATCAAGCCTTGCACCGGGCGCGGGGACAAAAGGACGGTTTCGTCCGGATCGACCGAGCGACCGGACTTCTGCGCGGTGGGCCTTATTTGGCGGGGAAACTCATCCTCGGCATGGGCATCCAAGACGGGGAATTGATTCTAGCCGACGCGACGGACCAGCTCCTCCGCTACTGGTCCACGGCGGAGATGCGGGAGCTTCGGTCGGTGCCGTTTGCCCGGCCAGGTCCGGTGGCGGTGAATCGACGCACTGGGGAAATTTGGATCATCCGGAACGACCAAAGCGGACGCGGCAAATCGGTCGCGCGCCTCGGTACCGATGGACGTCCCACCGGGGTCGAAATCACGTCACTGGATTGGCCGCGCGACCTTGCAGTGGGCAAAGACGGTCGGCTCTATGTGGCGGAGAGTGGCCCCAGCCAACAGGTCTGCATCTTCGACGAGCAGGGGCGTGAGACTGGCCGCATCGGCGCAAAGGGCGGCGTCTGGTCCTCGCACGCGGGCACTGTTCCTGGACAGGTGCACCCGGAAAAGTTCAATTTCCCCTGTGCGGTCGCCTTGGACGATCTGGGGAATCTCACGGTGCTCAACTCCGGGCCGAAACAGGATTGGGGTGTCCTCGGGAGTGGCTCCGGCACCGACTTGAGGAAATTCGACCCTCAGGGAAAACTTCTGTGGGAACTACTTTCTTCAGAGTACGTAGACTGCGGTGACTTCCTCCCCGGTAGCAACGGCTCCACCGTTTACTCCCGCGACAACGCGTATGATCTGGATTATTCAAAACCCCCGGGCCAGGGGTGGAAGCAGTCGGCGTTCACCATTGATCCCTTTCGTTTCCCTGACGATCCGCGCCTGACCACCGCCCGTCCGGGAGGAAGCTGGATGCGCACCATTAAAGGACAGCCCTTCCTCATCGTCTCCGACATGGTCAACGAGACCTTGAGTTTCTTTCGCTCGGAAAAAGGATCCCGGATTTTGGTCCCCTCGGCCCGCTTTAACCGAGGCGCCAATAACCGCCCCGGGGATTTCTCGCTCTGGCGGGACCTCAATGGCGACGGTCGGCCGCAGGAGACAGAGCGAACCCCCGGCGAATACCTCCGAGACCTTTGGGGGCTATGGGTGGACTCACAGGGCGACATCTGGATGGCATGCAAAGGCGGCCCCATCGTGCGCCTGCCCGTCCAGCGACTCGATGAACATGGAAACCCGGTCTATGACTTCGCGCAAGCGCGCCAGTGGGCTCCTCCAGAAGGTTTTTTCGGTTCAGGCAAAGGCGTCGCGGTGGAGCGCGTCTATTACTTCCCGGAGACTGATGTGCTCTACCTGTCTGGCTATACGAGCAAGTTTCCCAAACCGGACGCCGCTCGCGAATGGGGAACTCTCGGCACGGAACTAGCCCGCTTCGACAATTGGACCGGCACGCCAAAACTCCACTGGCGCATCGCGCTGCCCTACGAACCCAACCTCGGCGGACACTACTCCCCAGGCATCAAGAGCGCCGCCTTTGCTGGTGACTACATTTTCCTCATCCGCTCCACAGACGCCCGCGTCTTCGTCCACCGGCAGGACGACGGTAAGCTCGTCACCACGCTCCAGCCCGGCCCGGAAGTCGGCGGCCACTGCGGGCTGATTGACATTATGCACGGCCTGAACGCCGTGAAGCGCGCCGATGGCGAATACGTCGTCATCCTCGAAGACGACGATAGCGCGAAGAACATCCTCCTGCGCTGGAATCCTCATCATACTCCCAATTTCACGGAAGCCGCATCACCCCATCCCTGATGGAACTGGCAAACTCCAGCCGAAATCTCTCTCATCGTTGCCGATGATCCCGCGCATTTCCCTCGCCCTCGCCGCCTTTCTCCTCCTCGCCGCCACCGCCGCCGCCGAGCCCCCTTACCAGATGTCCTGGATCGGGAATTCCGGCTCCGCCACTCTGC
>JAYUWZ010000690.1:0-7199 GCA_043753265.1 Verrucomicrobiaceae bacterium | reverse complement strand
AGTCCCAGCACCTCCAGGCATGCGCGCTGGCAGGGCAGGGAGGTGCCGCCGCCCACAGTGCCCACGATGATATTCGGCAGCGTCACCGCGGCGTAGAGCGAGCCATCCTCACGCGCTTCAAACCGGGTCACACCCACCGCGCTCTCCGCGACGCACGCGGCATCCTGGCCTGTGGCGAGGTAGAGCGCTGCAAGCCCATTGGCATAGTGGCCCTGCACGCCGATGGTCCCG
This sequence comes from Verrucomicrobiaceae bacterium, assembly GCA_043753265.1. Classification (GTDB taxonomy): domain Bacteria; phylum Verrucomicrobiota; class Verrucomicrobiia; order Chthoniobacterales; family Chthoniobacteraceae; genus SXWH01. The sequence goes on along the minus strand of JAYUWZ010000690.1, from coordinate 6,968 downwards.
CTCATCACGCCGCCGAGCGCCGACATGCGCCAGTAGTCGCACATGCGCGCGGTGGTCGTGTGGAGCCTGCGGCGTACAATTTCCGGTGAAAGCACCGCCTCCGCGCTCACCTTGCGTCCGCGCACCGTGGTGAAGGAAAGCACGCTCGCCTTTTTGTCGCCGGAAAAATTCGCCTCCACAAAGTGATACTCCGGCTTCACTGGCGATTCCTTGATGATGTAGTCGCACACAGCCTGCGTGGCGATGGTCACCATGTTTTGCCCGGCAGCCGCGCCGGTGGTGAACTCGAACTGCAAATACACGTGGTTCCCCTCCACGGTGAACCCCGTGTCGAGCAGGCGCCCATGGCTGGTCGTCGTCTGGGCCGCTGCGGCAAAATCCGCCGTGTGCTGCATGGCCCACAGTGCGAATTCCCCGGCATCGGCGAGACTTTTGAAGGCAAACGCCGGGGCACGGCAAACGCCTTCATTCAGCAGCATCGCCGAGCAGCCGCCTGCCTCGGTGAGCACGCGCGCGCCGCGATCAAACGATGCGACCAGCGCGGCCTCCGTGGTGGCGAGCGGGAGAAAGTAATCCCCCTGCGCAAACAGCCCATTCACCCGCAGCGGCCCGGCCACTCCCACCGGTACCTGCACGGTGCCGATGAAATTCTCGATGTTCTTTGCAAATGCCTCCGGCCCCATGCCTGCAAGTGCCGCGCGCGTACCGTCCGCACCCCCCAGCGCCTTCCAGCGCTCATCCACGCGTTCAGTGGTCACGGCAGTTCCGCCGGGCGGGACGGTTTTCTTCGGCTTGCCCAGCTTGGGTGCCAGACGCTCGCGCATCTCGGCGGTGGACGACAGCAGATTGCGAAGAACGAACGCTTGTGCCTTGCGGGAGCTTACAGCCATGGACGAGGAGTAGCGGGGTTCCTTATTCGCGACAAGGGTTGCGTGGGTGGACTAAAGTAGGATTGACACCTGCTTGGACGAACGCAGCTTTATCTCCTCACCGCCCCCGGCGGGTGCGCAGTCCATCCGCCACCACCGCAAGCAGTATCACCGCACCCTGGATGGCCTTCTCCCAGTAAGCGTCGACGTGAAAGTGCGTGAGCGCGGGGTTCACATTGGCCAGCAACAACAGCCCGGGAAACACGCCCCACAGGCTGCCCCGCCCGCCCGTGACTGCAACGCCACCCACCACACACGCGGCGATCACCTTCATCTCCAGTCCGTCCCCGCAGGTCGGCTGCACCTGTGGCGACTGCGCCACATTCATCATCGCCGCGAGACCGGCCAGCGCGCCCATGATTACGAAAACGCCGAACGTGACGCGACGCGGCTCAATGCCTGCAAGGCGCGCCGCTTCGGCGTCCGTCCCCACCGCGTACACAAACCGTCCGCCGGAGAGATTCCTCATCGCCCAAGCAGCACCCGCCACTAGCAGTACGGCAAAAGCAATCAGCGCAATCTGTCCCGCTTGCTGGCTGAGGCCAAACCACTGCACCCCGGCTGGCAGGTCGATGAGCCTGCCTTGCTTCCAGAGTCGCAGCGCCTCCTGCCACGTCACCATCGTGGCGAGCGTCACCACGATGCTCGGCAGCTTCATCCACGCCACCAGTAATCCATTCAGCGCCCCCATCAGCGCGCCCGCGCCGATGCTTGCGAGGAAGACCACCGGCAGCGGCACCCCCGCGCCCGCAAGCACCGCTGCAATCACCGCGCACATGCCAAACTGCGAGCCTATCGAAATATCGATCTGCCTGCACACGATCACCAGCGTCATCCCAATCGCCGCCACCAGCGCGGGCGTCTGCGCCGCAAGCCTCGAGAGCAGGGGCTGCACCGCAAAAAAATGCGGCGCAAAAATGGCTAGCGTCAGCAACAGCAAGCCAAGAGCGACTGCGACGGAGATTTCGCGGAAATGGCGCATTATTTCCGAGCCAATTGAATGCGCCATCCGTTCAGCGCGCAGGCGGCGGATGCCTTCCACGCAACGCCTCCTCCTCCCGTATCGCGAGAATCAGCGGCCTGTTTAAATGCAAGGCCGCGACCAGGGCGCGTCCGAGGGGTGTGAGACCCGCGACGCGCACCCCTATCCATTGAAAGTGCTCGTGCCACTGATCGGTGCGCGGATTGAACAGAGGGAGTTTTGCAGCGGTCTGTGGATCCTCGATCAACAATCGCGCGCCTTTCCTGAGGGAGCACGAGACGCAGGCCAGCGCCAGATTCCCCTCTACAGTCGCTCCTCCACCGGTAATTGGAACAATGTGATCGATATGGAATCGAGCTTCCTGCCCTTCTTGGGACAAACCGCAGTATTCGCACCGGCCCGCAGCACGCTGAATCACGGTGCGACGGAGATTCGCAGGAATATTCATTCGCTACGCCGCACCGGCGACCCGCTCTGCGCGAAGCCTCAGCAAGGATAAAAATTCCGCAACGTCCACCAAACCCTCTGCTTCGCCTTTTTCGGAATCGTTGAGTGCAATCCCCCGATCCTGCCGACCCAGCAATTCGTCCAGGCGTGCCTGAACACTTACTGGCAGACGGAAATGAGCCAGTTCCTCGGGCACTTCCACGGAAAATCGAATCGGCTTGGGCATGGGATGAGACGACAGACTTCCTGATACCTACTCGTGAAACCAAAAGCCGTCTAGGCAAAGGTGCGCTCCCCCTCATGCCGCCTCCTTCTGCCCAAGCGCCGCCGCCATCACCGCGTGCGGATCGCTCTTCCCCGGCAACATTGCCGCAAGCCGGCCACCGCGCATCACGCCGATGCGATCGCTCATTCCCAGCACCTCGGGAAGGTCACTGGAAATCATCAGCACTGCGAGGCCGTCCGCTGCGAGCCGGCGGATGATCTTATGAATCTCCGACTTCGCGCCCACGTCCACGCCCTGCGTGGGCTCGTCGAGGATGAGCAGTTTCGGCTTTGTCGCGAGCCAGCGCGCCAAACTCACTTTTTGCTGGTTGCCGCCGCTCAGACTGCCGCCGGGCGCTTCGGGCCCGTAGGCCTTGATTCCCAGATCGCGAATATACTCCGCCGCCAGCGCGGTCTCCACTCCGAGGCGCAGCCACGTGCCGCGGAACAGCTCCGGGTGAATCGCCATCGTCATATTGTGCGCGATCGCCATCTCCAGAATCACCCCATGGCGGCGCCGATCTTCCGGCACGTACGCGATGCCATGCGCGATTGCCTCGCGCGGGCTGCGAATGCGCACCGGGTTGCCGTTCAAAAGAATCTCCCCTGAATCCGCGGGAGTGATTCCAAAAAGCACGCGCGCCAGCTCCGTGCGCCCTGCGCCCACGAGCCCGGCCAGCCCCACGATTTCGGCCGCCCGCACCTCCAGTGTCACCCCTGCTACTCCACCCGCGGCGCAATGCACATCCTTCAGCGAAATCACCACCTCACCCGGCTCGCTCTCCGTCTCGGGGTAGATGTGCGACACCTCGCGCCCCACCATTGCGCGAATCAGTTCGGCCTCGGTCATCCCGTCCACGGGATTCGTCGCCACGCTCTCGCCGTCGCGCAGCACCGTCACGCGATCCGCCAGCGCAAAAATCTCTTCCAGCCGGTGCGATATATACACCACCCCCACTCCGCTCGCTCGGAGCTCGCGCACCACGGCAAAGAGCAGGTGCTGCTCCTTTTGCGTCAGCGAAGCCGTCGGTTCGTCCATGATCACGATGCGCGCACCGGTTCCCAGCGCGCACGCAATTTCCACGAGTTGCTGCTCCGGCATTGAAAGTGAGCGCACCTCCGCATCCGGCGAAATCGCGGCGCCTATCCGCTTCAACAATTCCGCCGCGCGCGCCCGCTGCGCAGCCCATCGCACCCGGTGAAACACCCCGCCTTTTTCCAGCCGGAGGCCAATATTCTCCGCCACGCTCAAATCCGGAAACAGCGCCGGCTGCTGGTAAATACAAGCAATCCCCAGCGCCCTCGCGCGCGAGGGCGTCAGCGTTCCGACCTCCTCCCCGTTCACCGTCATCGTTCCACCATCTGGCTGGTGGGCCCCGGTGATGACCTTGATCAGCGTGCTCTTCCCCGCCCCATTCTCCCCCAGCAGCGCATGCACTTCTCCCGGGTTTAGATCAAACGACACCCCTTTCAGCGCGCGCACTGCGCCAAAGGATTTTTGGATGCCGTGGAGTTGGAGGAGCGGGGTCATCAGCGCACTTCGCGAAATCCACGTGTGTAAAAGCCAGTTTTTCCTTCGCCGTGTTTGAAAAGCTTTGCGAGCTTATCGTAACTCAATCCTTTTCGAAGCCCCATCGCTTTTCCTTTTGTACGATATGGCTTCGATTTCGGCGGATTCTCTACCTGATCTAATCCGGCACGCAGCGCTTCATTCACAATGTTATTTAAAGTCTTCCCCAGCTTGGCTGCAGCTTGCCGAGTAAGCTCTGCGACATCAGTATCAAGTGTCAACGTGGTCCGCATGAAGGCATCATGATGTTTGGTTGTTCATTTTCAATCCTCCACTGGGCTGACAGGAGTGCTCACCGGAGGCTAAGCACCTTCCGCTCGTACCTCTTTACCGCATCCAGCCATGCAGCCCCCGGGGGCACGGATTGCTGCTCGCAGTAGGCGTCCCATACCGCGCCAAAAGGTAGCGTTTTTGCCTCCTCCTGCAATGCGAGGCGGGTGGTGTGGTCGCCTTCGCTCTCCGCCCTGCGCAAGGCCGCGGACGGCTCCAGCAGCGCGATGAGCAGCGCCTTCAGAAAGTTCCGCGTGCCGATGACCCATGCAGCGACGCGGTTGATGCTCGCATCGAAAAAATCGAGCGCGAGGTGCGTGCGGCTCAGGAAGTTTCCGCGCACCAGTTCATGCGTGGTCGCCAGCAGATCATCCGTCAGCGTCACCACGTGGTCGCTATCCCAGCGCACTCCACGGCTCACGTGGAGCAGCAGGCCCGGCACATATTGCAGCACGGAGGATATCTTATCCCCTATGGCCTCCGTGGGATGAAAATGACCCGCATCCAGACAGTAGACCTTTTGCCGTGTGATGGCGTAGCCGAGGCAAAATTCGTGGGAGCCCACCACATAGCTCTCGCTGCCGATGCCGAAGAGCTTCGATTCGATCGCGTCGATATGGTGCTCGGCGGGAAAATTCTGCGCGAAGACCGCATCGAGCGAAGCCGCGAGGCGCTGGCGTGGAGCGAGGCGATCAGCGGGCGTGTCCTTATAGCCATCGGGGAACCACACATTGGTCACGCAGGGAGTGCCCAGCGCACGGCCCATCGCAGCGCTGATCTCGCGCGAGCGGCGGCAGTGCTCGATCCAAAATTCACGGATGCCCGCATCGCGATGGGCAAGGGTGAATCCATCCGCCGCTTTAGGATGCGCAAAACAGGACGGGTTGAAGTCGAGGCCCAGGCCGCGTTCGTGGGCCCACTCAATCCACCCGGCAAAGTGCGAGGGGGTGATGGCGTCACGACCCACCGCCTTGCCGTCGAATTCACCGTACATCGCGTGCAGGTTCACTCGGTGCCGGCCTGGCACGAGAGCGAGCGCCTGGTCGAGATCCGCTCGTAGTTCGTCCGTGTTCCGCGCCTTTCCGGGGTAGTTCCCCGTCACCGCCAGGCCACCCCCAAGTTCGGAGCGCTGCTGTTCAAATCCACCCACGTCGTCTCCCTGCCAGCAATGCAATGAGATGGGCAGGCTGCGCAGTTTTTTCATCGCTACGTCTACATCCACCCCCATCGCAGCATAGGATTCACGAGCCGCGGAAAGCGCGCGCTGGATGTTCTCGGAGGAAGACATAAGAATCGTTAAGTGACTTGGGAGAGGGGCTGGTGTCTTTCAGATGCCACAGGAACGCAAGCATCGTTTTGCCGCTGAGACCCTTGAAATCGCGGTGAGTCCCCTTGACTATTTTTGCGCCAGCCACCTTCGGGGAGAACCGCTCGATGGGTTCGACGACATCCACCTTCACCCCGCCGAGCCGCGCATGTTTCGCGGGCGGTTTACTTACCGGTGGTGAGTGAACTCCTACGGCAGGAACCCCAACGGCGGAGTGCTGCTGCCCGGCGAATAAAACTCGCCGATATTCGGCAGGATCAGCGGCAGGCTGCCAGCCGGCACACCCAGCCACAGGGCGAGTTCGGCGAAAAACTGGTCGCAGCTCGTTGTGGGAATCAGCCGTCCGCGCCCGGTATCGAGCGGGTTGAGTTGAGGGTTGGAGTCGGTGTTCAGCGCGAGGCTGGGGTAGGTGCCGTAGATCTTTTTGCCGTCCACCGCGCCACCGATTACAAAGTGGTTGCCGCCCCACGCGTGATCCGATCCGCGTGCATTGCTGGTGAGCGTACGCCCGAAGTCGGAGGCCGAGAACATCGTCACGCTGTTCTGCATATTGAGGTGCCCGAGCTGCGTCCAGAAGGCCTGCAACGCGGCATCCACCTCGGGCAGCATCGCACCCTGCAAGGCCAGCGTGTCGCTATGGTGATCCCATCCGCCGCGGTTCACAAAAAAGGTCTGCCGCACCGCACCGAGCTGCGTGCGGCCCATGATGGCCTTGGCCACCTGTCGGAGCTGCCGGCCCACAGCAGTGTTGGGAAAAGTCACGTTGCCCGGCAGGGTTCCCGCGGTGGCCGTCGAGTATACGGAGTAGGCCTCCTGGGCATCGCGCCGCTTTTGCTGGAAGGTCTGCTGCAGCAGGTTCGAGTAGTCCTGTGCGAGCTGGCTGTCGACCGCCGCGCTGGTGAGGTTCTGGAAAGGGTTGTTGGCTGCATAGTTTGCGGAGTATCCCGTGAGAGCAGTGGCTCCGCCGCTGTTGGCCTCCTGCGAGTTGCCGGGATTCACCGCATACTCCGCACCGGTGATGCCGCTTTGCCATACATTACTGCCGTCGGTGGATATGTTCATCGACACCGCCTGGCCGGGGTTGATGCTTTTGATGAGATCCATCATCCGGCCAGCCCAGCCCACTCCCGAGCGGCTGTGCGGCACGCTGGTCTGCCATTGCTCGATTTGATCCGAGTG
>JAYUWZ010000689.1:0-3369 GCA_043753265.1 Verrucomicrobiaceae bacterium | reverse complement strand
CGTGCGCGTGCGCGTCACCAAGGCCAAGCTCGAAGCGTGGATCGACAAGGAGCAGATGGTGAACCTCGAAACCGAGGGCAAGAAACTCGAGATGCGCGTGGGCGAAATCGAGAGCAGCAAGCCCTTCGGCTTTGCAACCTTCCGCACCAAGGCGGCGATCAAGGACATCCGCTGGCGCAAACTGTAATGTGAAACGGACTTGTAGTCCGTTTAGAACTCCGTTTCGCGCGGGATCCCAGTTCCACCCCGCATCAGCCCAGCATGACGGACTGCAAGTCCGTCCCACATTGCTCCCTACAAGCTATCCGCAAACTTCTGCATCGCCTCCTCCTGCTGCTCGATGCTCTCGACCAGCCGGATTTGCGTGCGTGCGCGATCCAGATTGTGGTTCGGACGATGCACGCGGAAATAGGTGTCGCCCTTGAGGAAGTCCGTCAGGAAGCGCATCGCCAGCGTGTAGGAGAGCAGCTTGCCGGAGAACCCGATGAGCGCGCGCTCGTTCTTGTTCAGGAAGCCGCCCGCCGACTCGATGTAGCCGCGGCACAGCGCCTTGAACATGGGCATCCGCATCTTCACGCGAGAGAGGTCGATCTCGTCCTCCACCGTCGTGCTGGTGGTCGTGCGCACCATGTCACCGAAATCGTAGAGCGCGCACCCAGGCATCACAGTGTCGAGATCCACCACGCACATCGCCTTGCCGGAGGCCGCGTCGAGCATCACGTTGTTAAACTTCGTGTCGTTGTGAGTGATGCGCTCCGGCAGCTTTTTCGTCGCGAGACCCTTGAGGATCACATCGCTCAGCTTTTCACGATCGAGGATCTTCGTGATCTCCACCTTCGCGCCTGCGGCGCGGTTCACCCGGTCCTCTGTCACCGCATCCACGAATGCCTCGAAGCGCTTCCGCGTATTGTGGAAATTGGGGATGGTGTCGTGCAGACGGCCACCGGGAAGATCCACGAGCAGGCTCTGGAATTCGCCGAACGACTTGCCGGCCTCGTAGGCCTGGTCGACGCTTTCCACGGATTCGAAGGTGCGCGTCTTTTCGATGAATACGAACGTGCGCCAGTACTCACCCTCACGAGAGCGGAAGTAGCTTTTGCCATCCAGCGCGGGGACGATGGTGATGGTCCGGCGCGTGAGTTCGGGCACGCCTTTCTCCAGGTACTTGCGCCGCAGATGCTGCGTCACCCGTGACATGTTTTCCATGAGGCCCGAAGGGTCCCGGAATACCTCGTGGTTGATCCGCTGGTGAATGTAGCGCACCGGCACGCCGCCTTGATCGTAGGTCGCCGTGTAGGTCTCGTTGATGTGGCCCACCTTGCACGGTTCCGCGTGCAGGAGCTGCCCGTACAAGTGGAACTGGCGGGAGATGGATAGTAGTCGCGACGGATCGTAGACTGGCATGATCGTAGTTCCGCCAGCAAAGCGGACGCCGCTCCACTTTGCCAGCCCTATGACGAAGAAGTGAGCCCCGCCTCTGCAATTTGGTCAGCAAGCCCGCTCCAGCGCTCCACCCGGCGGGCGAGCGCCGCAGCCAGCGCCTCCTCGCTCCACCACAGCTCCACGCCATCGCGCGCACGGGTCGCGGCGGTGTAGAGCAGCTCGCGCGAAAGAATCGGGCAGGAGGCCTCGGGCAGCACGATGAGCACACGGCCAAACTCGGAGCCCTGCGTCTTGTGCACGGTCATCGCAAAGGCGGTCTCGTGCTCAGGCAGTCGCGCCGGGGCGAAACTCCGCACGCCGCCTTCGGAATCGGGAAACCAGGCGCGCAACTCGCCCGTCTCATCGGGGCGTAGAATTCCGATATCGCCATTGAAAAGTCCCAGGTGGGAATCGTTTCGCAGAATCAGCACCGGGCGGCCTTCGTAGTTGGCGCGCGCTGGCTGCAGCAGACCCGCCTCCGCCAATGAGTGCTCCGCCAGGCGGTTCAAATGCCCCACACCATAAGGCCCCTCGCGCACCACGCACAGAATGCGGAAGGCATCGAATGCCACCAGCGCCTCAAGCGGGGTGGCTGCCGTAAGAAAGGCGTGGTAGCCCGCCAGGACTCTTTCCTTCAATGTACTTCCCAGCGCGGAGGGCATGGGCAGTGGGGTGGAAACCAAGTCGTGGGGAGGCGATTCCAAAAGTGCGCGCGTACCTTCCATATCGCCGTCTTTCACGAGTCGACTCAGCGCGTAGATGCCGCTGTCTGCGGAGAAGCGATGATTCTCGATTAGCTCCGTGATGCACGTGCGAAGCGGGCTGGCACACAAATCACCGAGCACGTGGCCCGCTTCCACGCTGGCGAGTTGGTGCGGATCGCCGAGCAGCAGGATGCGCGTGTCCTCGCGCAGGGCGGCGAAGAGTTTCGCCATCAGTGGCAAATCCACCATGGAGGCTTCGTCCACAATCAGCGCATCGAGCCCAAGTGGATTTTCGACGCTATGGCGGAAGCGCGAGGAATCGGGACGGCTGCCTAGCAACCGATGCAGCGTACTCGCACCATGCGGCAGCACCGCTCGCAATTCCGCGGGCAGTGCCAGGCGGTCGAGCGCTCCAGCCAGCGATTGCGCAAGCCGTGCAGCAGCCTTGCCGGTAGGCGCAGCCAGCGCGAGTCTGGGCCTGCGCCCGGCAGCGACAAACTGCTCCGCGAGCAAGACCAGCGCGATGCTCGCAGTCCGCGTTTTTCCGGTGCCCGGACCTCCCGTCACCACACTGAGCCTGCGCCGCATGAAGCTCTCTGCGGCGGCACGCTGCGCGGCTCCGGAATCCGCGAGATACTTCTGAGTGCCGGCAGCGAGTAGCGCCTCATCGCATGCAATGGGCGGAAGCGCCGCCCTGGCCGAGAGCGACTGCGCGAGTTCGTGCTCGTAGCGCCAGTAACGCTGCAAATACAGCCGGGCCGCATCATCGAGGATCAGCGGCTTAAAGTCACCGGGACGCCCCACGACTCCGCAACCTCGCAGCGCCGCCTGGTCTGCCGGTACGACTGGGGCGCACACGTGGCCATCCTCCAGCGCGGAACATACGCTAGTAATTGCGCGCTCGAGTTCCGGCACTTTGGAGCCGTTCAGCCTTTGCAGCAATTCAGCGAGTGGTGGGGCGATATTCACAATGGGAAAAGAGCCTCCAGTTTTGGCAGGTCCAGGGATGCATGGGTCGCGTGGAAAATCCCGAGTTCCGGGCGCTCGGGGGTGATGCCCCGGACGAATAAATAGAACGCGTCGCCGAGGTGTCGCTCAGGCGAATAATCGCGAATCCGCAGCGCGAGAAAGCGATGCAGCGCAAGCATGTAGAGCCGCCACTGCAGGCCGTAGCGATGCCGCGTCATCTCCGCCTCCATGGCCGCCGGATGGTAGTGTTCGGAGGTCGGGCCGAGCCAGTTTG
>JAYUWZ010000688.1:0-7207 GCA_043753265.1 Verrucomicrobiaceae bacterium | reverse complement strand
TTTACGGCGGCGTCCTGGGTCTAATCTTCGGAGCGTCTTCAAACTCAAAAAATCAGTCCAGCGAACGAGGTGGAAGACCCTCCGCCTTCAAGCCAGCTGTCACGCAGGTCGTCGAAACCCACGAAGACCCTGACGGGAAACAGGCGCGACCCCAGTAGCCCCACAGTGCTTCTCGCACCATCGCACTTCCATGAATATCTACCCATTGGAATTTCACTCCAGAATCACACCACATTCATTTGGGCTCCAGCCAGCCCAAGGTGACAAGGCATTACAGCACTTCTTCGCTTTCCTGCACTCTGCTGCACATGCGCCAAAATCGGCATGCATGTTCTCCGGTTCTCAACTTTTCGCCTGTGAGCCCACCAACCTGGCAGGAGCCGCAAAGCGAACAGCGTGCAGTGACATGGATCATGTATACATGCCCGCCAAAACCGTCGTCGGTACTGGCGGCGAACACGAATGGCCTGCAGGATTGCTTAGACTTCATCGCAGACCTGGCGGGGACGACCAAAGCTCTCGCAAACAGCATGGGGCCGCTAGCGAAATGCTGCCGACCGGACAAGATATCAAAAGCCGTCACTCCAAGGCGCTCAATTACCAGAACATGAAAACGGGAAATCTCTTCACGCCTGACAGTGACCTAGTGGGCTACTTTGCCAAAGCGACAACGAAAGGTTGGAAAGCACCAACACGCGGCGAGCGCGGCGAACGCCATTTGGTTACAGTGGAGGAAACAACAGGTTCTTCATCGAATACAAAGGCAAAACCTTCTCCGGCCGTATTGGCGAACTGGCAAATCCGAAAACCATGAAAGCTCCCTCGACTCCGAAGCGCAAAACCCCGGCTGGTTTCCGCGAGGGCGCGGAAGTCTTCAAGTCCCTGAGTAATGCCAGCCGTCTGCTCATCGTGGATGCACTCAGCAAAGGCGAGCACTGCGTGGCGGACCTGACCGAACTCGTTGGATTGGATATTGCCACAGTGTCGAACCACCTTGCAGTGCTCCGCGGCGTCGGAATCGTGGCCGATAAGCGCCGCGGGACGCAGGTCATCTACACCCTGAAGAGTCCCTTCCAGCATCGGGTGGTCACCGTGGGCGACAGAGCTTGGGAGGAATGCGTAAAGGCCCCGAACTTCCGCGCCTGCTACGACCTGAGCATGGCCAAACTCGCACTTCAAGAAGCCATCGCAGGACACTGAAAGAAACACTCCAAATATGAGAACCGTCCAAATCTACGACCCAGCTATGTGCTGCTCGACCGGCATTTGCGGCACAGACATTGATCCTGATCTCGTGAACTTCGCCGCAATGCTTTCGCAGCTCGGCACGCACGGCATCAAGGTCGAGCGCTACAACCTCGGCCAACAGCCAATGGCTTTCGTGCAGAATTCGGCCGTAAAAGCCTTGCTGGAGACGGAAAAGACGGAGGCATTGCCGATCATCTTTCTTGATGGAGATGTCTATTTGAAAGGACGCTATCCTACCAAGGACGAACGCCCGGCGTTCTTCCGCGCGGCGCTCGGCAAGGAAACGGAGGTGGCCTCATGAATCTTCCGAGCTACCAGCCCGATCCCGCCAACACCACGCGCTACCTGTTTTTCACCGGCAAGGGCGGTGTCGGCAAAACTTCGCTCTCCTGCGCCACTGCGCTCAAGCTCGCTGAGGCGGGCAAGCGCGTGCTGCTGGTCAGCACTGACCCGGCCTCAAACTTGGATGAAGTGCTGGAGACGAAGCTCACCAACGCCCCCACAACCATCGCGGGCGCGCCGGGGCTCGATGCGCTGAATATCAACCCGGTCGATGCGGCGGCGGCGTACCGGGAGCGCTTGATTGGCCCGATGCGCGGTCTGCTGCCGGAGGCGGCACTGCGCAGCATGGAGGAGCAGCTTTCCGGATCATGCACCGTGGAGATCGCGGCGTTCGATGAATTCTCCGGCCTCATCGGCGACCCCGAAGCCGCGAAGGGCTACGACCATGTGATATTTGATACAGCACCGACCGGCCACACGCTACGGCTGATGAGTCTCGCGAAGGCGTGGGATCAGTTTCTCGACACCAACACCAGCGGCACGTCCTGCCTTGGCCCGCTCGCTGGTTTGGAAAAGCAGCGCGTCATTTATGAAGCCACAGTCAAAACGCTAGCCGACGCTTCTTTGACGACACTTCTGCTGGTCAGCCGTCCGCAACTCACCGCCCTTCGCGAGGCGGAGCGCACTTCCAAGGAACTCCGCGCGCTCGGCGTGGGCAATCAGCGCCTCGTCATCAACGGCATGTTTCAAACGAAATGTCCGGAAGATGTGACCTCGCAAGCCATGCAGCAGCGCGGGTTGTCTGCATTGGCTTCTGCGAGTGCGTTTATTGGCAGCCTGCCAAGTTTTATAGTACCGTTGAAGCCGATCAATATCCTGGGCATTGGGGGTCTGCGCGTGCTGCTACATGGCGACGGGGCTCCTGCCTGCATCAAGCCGAAGGAAGATGGGTGGACGCCCCCGCACATGGACAGCCTCGAAGACCTCGTCACTGACCTCGAAAAGCAAGGCAGCGGCGTAATCACCATGGGCAAAGGAGGCGTAGGCAAAACCACCGTGGCCGCCGCCATCGCGGTGATGCTGGCGCGGCGCGGCCATTCCGTGCATCTCAGCACCACCGATCCCGCAGCACATGTGGCGCAGACTTTGGCGGGTCAGGTGGATGGGCTCACGCTCAGCAAGATCGATCCTGCTGCGGAAACCGCCGCCTATCAGGCGGATGTCATGCGCGCTCAAGGCGCGGCGATGGACGAGGCCGGCCGCTCCTTGCTGCAGGAAGACCTGCGCTCTCCCTGCACTGAGGAAATTGCCGTGTTTCGTGCCTTTGCCCGCGAGGTCGGACAAGGCACGAACCGCTTCGTCGTGCTCGATACCGCACCTACCGGCCACACGCTGCTTCTGCTCGATGCGAGTGAGGCGTATCAGCGCGAACTGGAGCGCCAGGCGCGCAGCACCCAACCGGAGGAAGTGCTGCGACTTCTGGACCGTCTGCGCGATCCGGCGTTCACCCGCATCCTGCTCGTCACGCTACCCGAAGCCACGCCCGTGCACGAGGCTGCTGCGTTGCAGGAAGATCTGCGCCGCGCGCGGATCGAGCCGTTTGCCTGGGTGATCAATCAAAGCCTGCTCCACAGCGGCTCCTGCGATCCCCTGCTGCAGTGCCGCGAAGAGACCGAGCATCGCTACCTGCGCGAGGTGGTGGAAAAGTACGCGACCCGCACCGCCTGGCTCCCGTGGCAGCCGGAAGAACCCACCGGCCCGGATGCGCTGGCCCGTCTGGCCGCGTCCAGCCTCGAACCCTCCCTGGCATGAGCACGACCTCGCTTCCCAAACGCCTGGTGATCGCAGGTGGAACCAGCGCGGCGGCACGCGGGCGGCGACTTTACGAGCAATGCGAAATCACCGTCTTTGAGCGCGAACCGCACGCCTCCTTCACTAATTGTGCCCTGCCCTACTGTGTCGGGGGCGAAATCCTCACGCCGGATGATCTGCTCGTGCAAACACAGGAAAGCCTGCGCGCTCGATTCAACCTCGATGTGCGCGTGAATACCGAGGTCACGGTCATCGACCGCACCGCGCGTCTTGTCAAAGTGCACAACCGCATTTCCGGTCGTGAATATGACCAACCCTACGACGCGCTGATTCTTTCCCCAGAACTTCGCCTGGGCCAAGGCCCACCGCGCGTCCTTCCCCCCGCATCTTCTCTCGCCTGCTCTGCACACCAACAAACTCCCAGCCATGACGAACGATAAGCCGATCCACATTACCCTTCCGGTGGAGGAAGCGGACCGTCGAGGCGAGCGAAGCGGTGCAGCTTGAAGAAACGACTATGACAACCATCACTCCGCACCAACTCAGTACACGTCTTGACCAGGGCGAAAAACTCCACCTTCTCGATGTTCGCACCCCAGCGGAACATGCCGAGGTCCATGTTCCCGGCGTGAAGCTTATTCCGCTCGATCGGCTTGATCCGACGCAACTCGCCGAGGTCCACGGCATCGGCAGGGATCAGCCCGTCTTTGTCCTCTGCCGCACGGGCGGTCGCGCCAAACAGGCCGCGCAGCAACTCGAAAAGGGGGGCTTCAGCCAGTGCCATGTTGTCGAAGGCGGCACGATGGCTTGGGCCGAAGCGGGGCTGCCGGTGAATCGCGGCACGAGCAAGGTCATGTCGCTGGAGCGCCAAGTGCGCATCGCCGCGGGAGCCTTGGTGCTGACCGGCGCTCTCCTCGCGCAGTATGTCCATCCCGCCTTCATCTGGCTCTCCGGTTTCGTCGGCGCGGGGCTGATGTTCGCGGGGATCACCGATACCTGCGCGATGGGGATGCTCATCTCGAAGCTGCCCTGGAACCAGCGCGGCACCGACTCCTGCTTCACCAAGTAACTCACGCAATCTCTCACCACCTACTTCCATGTTTTTACGCCAAATCTTCGACCCGCATCTCTCGCAATACGCCTACCTCATCGGCTGCCAGAAAACTGGCGAGGCCATCGTCATAGACCCCGAGCGCGACATTGACCGCTACCGCGCGGTCGCCGCGGGGGAAGGGCTGCGCCTCACCGCCGTCGCCGAAACGCACATCCACGCGGACTTCGTGAGCGGTGCGCGTGAACTCGCTGCCGACCCTGCCGTGCGCGTCTATCTCTCCGCCGAGGGCGGGCCGGATTGGCAGAGCGAATGGGCGCGCGGTGCGAGTAACGTCACGCTCTTGCGCGACGGCGACTCGTTCAAAATCGGCAACATCCAGTTCCAGTCTATGCACACGCCGGGGCACACGCCCGAGCATTTGGTCTATCTCGTGACCGACGTAGGCGGCGGCGCGAATGAGCCTGTAGCTTTGCTAAGCGGCGATT
Source organism: Verrucomicrobiaceae bacterium (assembly GCA_043753265.1). GTDB lineage: Bacteria > Verrucomicrobiota > Verrucomicrobiia > Chthoniobacterales > Chthoniobacteraceae > SXWH01. The sequence continues at coordinate 2,326 of JAYUWZ010000688.1, read as the reverse complement.
TCCTTTTCGTCGGCGACGTGGGCCGGCCCGACTTACTAGAGCAAGCGGCCGGACTCGTCGGCACGCAGGAAGCCGGCGCACGGCAGCTTTATGCCAGCCTGCGCCGGGTGGCGAACCTGCCGTGCCATTTGCAAATCCTGCCAGCACACGGTGCCGGCAGCGCGTGCGGCAAAGCGCTCGGCTCCGTGCCGAACTCTACCTTCGGCTACGAGGCGAAGTTCAACCAAGCATTCAAGCTCGCGATCGATGGCAGCGAGGCGGCCTTTTTGAAATTCATCCTCAGCGGCCAGCCCGAGCCGCCCGCGTATTTCGCCAACATGAAGCGCGTGAACAAAGTCGGTCCCGCCGTGCTCGGCACACTGCCAGACCCTCGGGAGATGACCCTCGACGACGTAGCCCAGCGGTTGGACGAACCGGGCTTCGCGGTGCTGGACACCCGCGACCGCGCCGCTTTCCTCGCCGGCCATTTACGCCGCAGTCTCTTCTCGCCGCCGGAGAAATTCGCCGACTTCGCCGGCAGCTATCTCGCGCCGGAGGATGAGATCGTGATGCTCGTGAAAGACGACGCCGCGACGGACGAATACGTGCGCCAACTCGTGCGCATGGGCTTCGATAAAGTGATCGGCTTCCTGTCCGCCAGTGCCATCGAATTCGCGCCCGTAGCGCTGAAGGTCGCGACCAGCACGGTGAAGTTCTCCGAAGTTCCATCGCTCCTCGCCAACGGCACGCGGCGCGGCTTGCTCGACGTGCGCAAAGCCACGGAATTCGCCACCGGCCATCTGCGCGACGCACTCAACATCGCCCATACCCGCCTGCGTCCCCGCCTCGATGAGGTCGCCGATTTCCCGCTGCTTGTCCACTGCGCCAGTGGTCTTCGTGCGGTCGGTGCGTGCGCTTTCCTGAGCCGGGTTGGCCGCGAGAACATCTGTATCGCAGACACATTCAACAATGCACCGAAAGAGCTGCTTGCCTGACACATGGATGCCTGGACGCATGATCTGCTCGGCCTTGTATATGGGCTGATCGTCGGCATCTCTCTCGGTCTGACGGGCGGCGGCGGTTCCATCTTCGCCGTGCCGCTGCTCATCTACGGCCTCGGCGTGCCCGTCGGCACTTCCATCGGATTAAGCCTCGCGTCGGTCGGCATCACTGCCGGTTTCGGTGCCGCGCTCCGATTGAAGGCGAAGGAAGTGGACTTGCGCGCGGGGTTGGTGTTCGCCGCCGCCGGCATGGCTCTCGCACCTGCCGGTGCGTGGCTCGGCACCAAGATCCCCTCCGCGTTGCTGCTATCCACTTTCGCAGTGTTCATGGCCTTCGTCGCCACGCGCGTGTGGCGCAGCAAGGCTGGAACGGGCGTCGTTCCGGGCCCGTGCGTCGCGCGCCCCGGCGGCGGGCTCGGTCTCGGATGCTATGTGCGGCTCGCGGCAGCAGGCTGTGCGGCCGGGCTGATGTCAGGACTGTTCGGCGTCGGCGGTGGATTCATCATCGTTCCCGCACTTCTCTACGTCACCGGCATGAGCATCCACCGCGCGGTCGCCACATCGCTGCTCGTCATTTTCCTCATCTCGCTCTCCGGAGTCGTCGCGCACGTCGCGCACGGACAGCAATTCCCGATGCCGGTAACCGCGCTTTTCATCGGTGGCGGTTTCGCCGGAATGTTCGCCGGCAACGCTCTCCGCACCCGGCTCCCGGCACCGGTGCTGCAAAAAGTTTTCGCCGTCGGGATGTGGCTCGTCGCCGCCTACATGCTCGCCCGCAATCTCCCCGCGTTCCTCAAACCCCAATCCTCCATCAGCATGACCGGACTGGCATTGGCCAAACCGATATTCATCCATCTTAGGCCCTCAACGGTTAACCACATATGACACACACTGAAGTACATCGCACACAGCGCGTGGGCTCGCTGCGCGCCGCGATGCTCGGAGCCAATGACGGTATCGTTTCCACCGCCAGTTTGATTGTCGGAGTAGCCGCCAAAGCCAGCCGCAGCAGCGTCAATGTGCTCTCTAACGTTCGATTTAATCCCCGATGGATTTTCCAAGTCATGCTGTGTGGCAAGCGCCAAGCACTATGCGGTCGGTGAATGATTCGACAGGGCCTTGAGGGCGCGATGAGCGTGACTGCCGTCCTGGGACTTGGAACGCTGCCCGGGAATGGGTGCAGACATATCATCCCTTTGATTCGGGACGAGTAGGCACAGTCCGAGTTTTTTTACCGAGCCTTGCCTGCACAACGCCACGATCCTCGTGAATGTCGCGCGACTGTGAGAAGTTCGCATCCAAACGCCGGGGTTTCGCGGCTTGATCATGCGTTTCGTTGCCCAGCT
>JAYUWZ010000687.1:0-3374 GCA_043753265.1 Verrucomicrobiaceae bacterium | reverse complement strand
GCGTGAGCGGCTGCTGCTGGTCGGCTGGCTGGGGAGTCTGCGTGTCCTGGGGCACTTTCAGGTTGTCGCGCACCTCCATCGACGCCAGCTCCAGCTTCTTCGGCACTGGAGTAGGCGTCACGCGTGCCGCCGTATTGCCCGCGCAACTGGCCGGCAGCAGGGCCGGGATGCGCAGGAGCTCGAGCAGCTTGGGAGCCGCCCAAATGACGAAGAGCAGAGCCAGATGTGCCAGCACTGCCAGCACCACGGCAAGCGGCAGCTTTAGACGCGCGGGCAGTGCCACAAACGTGTCCATCCATCGCCTTAGCGGCGTCGGGCTTGGCTCGAAGGTATTCACAGAGACCGAATAATGCCCTCACTCATGCCACCTGCTACATCAAAACGCGAGACTTGTGCGCACCATTCTATCTGGCTCTTCCATCCCTTCGCCGCCAGGGCTCCGCCGTTTCGTGCTGCGAGCAGCCCCTCCAGGGGGGAGGAAAAGGCCCGCGCCACTGCCAGGCAGGAGCGCGCGGCATCGGTCAGTTCCGCTTTCGGGAAGCGCGCCGCCAGCTCTCCAGCGGCCAATGCATCCTCCAGCGCAAAGGTATCAAATGTCCCCGCGCACACCAGCAGCACCCGTTCATCCTGCGCCACCAGCCTGCACACGGCATCCAGGTTCAGCAATGCGCCGATGAGCACCCGGCTCGCCTTGGCGCACGCCTGCAGCGCCACGGTGCCATTCGTGGTGGTGGTGATGATCCGCCGCCCATTCAGCGCGGCGTATTCCATCGGGTCATTGCCAATGTCGAATCCCTGGATGCGATCCCCGTGCCGCTCCCCGGCCAGGACCGCATCCGGCATCTGCTCCCGCAGGAGCAGCGCTTCTTCGATGGTGCATACCGGGTAAATCTCCCGCGCCCCATTCGCCAGCCCGGTGATCATTGAGGACGTCGCCCGCAAAATGTCGAATACCACGCAAGTCACTCCCGTGAGTTCCCGGGCGGGCAGGGTGGCGATGTCGGCAGGAGTCAGGGCAGCATCAATGATCATGGCTTGTTCTTCTTCATACTGCGGGCGTGGTGAAAGAGATATTGCTGCGCATACCCCGCATACGGCCCAAAATACCGCTCCGCAAAGGCCTTCAACTGCGCGGGCGACGATCTGGTCTTCCGGTAAGTCTCCCGCAGGATGCGCCCAATCCACACATCGATCGGCACCGCCGAGAGCCGCTCATATGCAAAAAGCAGCGTGCAGTTTGCCACCTTGATGCCCACGCCCGGCAACTGGCACAGCGCCTCGCGCGCCTCCTCATCCGGCAGCGCGGCAATCGCCTGCAAATCCAGCCGCCCCTCGGCCACCATGCGTGCCGCCCCCAGAATCGTCTTCGCCCGGTATCCCAGCGCACATGCCCTCAAATCCGCCTCATCCAGCGCCGCCAGCGCCTCTGGGTCTGGATACGCATACATGGCCACACCCCCCATCTCTCCAACCACCCGCCCAAAACGCCGCCGCAGCGTGTGCGAGATCTGCGTGATGTGCGGCACCGCCTTTTGCGCGCTGGTGATAAAGGTCGCCACGCATTCCCAAAGCGGCTGCCGAATCACCCGCATCCCCCGGCAAGCCTCCACCGCAGCCTGCATTGCCGCATCCTGGGGAAAGCTCCCCACAATCGCCTCCAGCGGATGATCCAATCCAAAATACCGATGCGCCGCCTCCTCCATCCCCCGAGTCACGAGCAACTCCTCCCCCCGCATCTCCACATGGCAGGCCCGGTCACCAATCATCCCCACCCACCCCTCACCACACCGCTGCCAGTGAAACACCTGCCCACAGGTCAGCGTGAGATCCAGGTTAAAGCCGGGCGCGGAAATGGAAGCCAGATGCGTGTCCGTCTTCATTGTGACGACCTCCTTGTATTTGTAAAAGTCGTCGAAATTCGCGAGGATTTTCGGAGCGCGGTCTGTGTGCGGAGCACCAGCCGCAGCGATTCCCGAGACACTGGAAATGAGTGGGATGGCGAACAATGCCCTGCAATCGTCGGAGTCACTTGGTTTCGTTGACCTTGCTGCGGCTGGTGCTCCGCACACAGACCGCGCTCCCATCGCGGCTTCTGAACTTCGCACCTTCCTTGGTGCTTGCTTGCCGGTTCAAATTGCTTGCGGCTCAGCCGCGCTATGTCTTGGCGGTTCAAAGCGCGGCTCCGTTTACTTCACGAAATACGCCAGATTCTCAAGCTGGATGGCCAGATCCACATTATTCACCACCACCCGCTCCGGCACCTGGAGAATGGCGGGCGCAAAATTCAGGATCGCCTGCACCCCCGCATCGATGAGCTCATTCGCCGCTTGCTGCGCCACGCTCCCCGGCACCGTGAGAATCGCCAGCTTCACCGACTTCTCCTTCACAAATTCCCCGAGCTGCGTCATCGGCAGCACCGGGATGCGGATATCCCGCGGACGCTTCCGCTCCGCATCCGCATCGAAGGCCGCGACAATCTCAAACCCCTCCTTCAAAAATCCACCATAGCGCAAAAGCGCGGTGCCGAGCTGCCCCGCACCGACTAGGATCACCGGTTGCAACTTCGCCATTCCCAGCACCTCAAAGATCGCCTTGCTCAGCCCCTCCACATTATACCCGAGCCCGCGCGTACCCCACTGCCCAAAATACGTGAGATCCTTGCGAAGCTGTGTCGGCTTCACCCCCGCCACCGCAGCCAGCGTGTCGGAACTCACCGTCTCCGTGCCCTTCTCGCGCAGCCGCAACAGCGCCCTGTTATAGAGCGACAGGCGGTAAATCGTCTTCCTGGGAATCTCGGATTTGTGCACTGCTTGTGAAAATGAACGTGAATTAGCGAATGGAACGCGCGGAGGTACTCGGGTCAGCCCCCACACGCAAGCATGAGTATACAGCAAGCCCCCCACAACGCCAACAAGTGCCCCGCGTTGCACATGGGTTTCGCACAGGAGACGCGGCGAAGCCGCCCCCCGGAGCGCGGCTGTGTCGAAGACCAGTCGCAGCAACCCCCGCAAACGGAAAACGATTACCTACTAGCCTGAAAACGGCACGAAAACGCGAGCGAAGCCTTGGACTGCGTGTGGCAAGCCTAAGCGCGACACCGCCTTCGCCTTGCGAGTCGCGGTTCATTTATCGGAATCAGCGTCCAAAGCGAAACGACCACCACCACCCGCAATCCCATCCAAAGGCGGTGTCCTAGGTGTGGAGGCTCAGGAGGTTGTTCAGGTTGAGGCTGAGACGAGAGGCGGGAGGGAGTAGGTTAAGAGAGTGGTGAGGACGGTGAGGTGAGCGAGAATTCTGGACCACCGAATAAGGAAACAAGACAGAATGAAACTCGTGACCAGAAAGCGATACACAGCAGAGTTCAAGGCCCAGGC
>JAYUWZ010000686.1:0-7224 GCA_043753265.1 Verrucomicrobiaceae bacterium | reverse complement strand
AGCCGCCCCGGTCGAAAGGCCGGGGCGGCTTTTTTTTGGGTGTGGTTCAGGGTCGCGATTTATTTCGAAGCAGGCGAAACCTTAAAATAGGAAACACTTAAATGCGGCAGCGCGGGGATCAGCACGCCATTCGTTTTAAGCTCCCCGAAAGTAGTAAGGATGGCCGGAAGCCCGCCCACCTCGTCGCTCAGCACACACTCGCCATCGATGTGGCTGAGCGCGTCCTGTGCTTCCGCACTGAGCTGGATTCGTACTTCGCGCATGCCTTCGCTACGGTGTAGGTTTGCAGCGACCAGGTAGGGCGCACTGCCCGGTGTGCTCCGAAGATAGGCATACATCCAGTGGCCGCTGGCCTGCTCCCCGAGCCGGCCAAATGCTGCGTTGTCCTTGTTTGCAGCATTGAGCGGGAAAAACTCGCCATCGCGAAAAGCGGGCTCGCCGCAGGTGTGGAGCAGCCTGCCGTAGAATGCGCGCAGTTCCTTTTGCGGTGGCGAGAGCCGGGCTCCGTCGTAGCGGTGGCCATTTACCCACTTCACCATCTCGGGCATCGACCAGTAATCGAAGATGGTCGTGCGTGCGTCGTCGCCGCCAAAGCCCTCCTCGCCATCGGCCGGCTCGCCCACTTCCTGTCCGCTGTAGAGCAGTACGGGGCCGCGCGAGATGCCAAAGAGGATGCCGCTCACAGGGCGGCCGACTTCCATGCCGATACCGCCCCAGTTGCCCTTGCCCGCGAGGCGCACCTCATCGTGATTTTCCGCATAGCGCAGGCTGCCGGGAAAGACATACGGGCCCTGCGCGGCGAGCACCCCGTCCAGATCGTTGGCCCACGCGGGGCCGTCGTAAATGTGCTTCAGAGTCTTGTAGGCGGGGTCGTCGTAGACGGCGTCGAAGCCCGCGTTCAGCAGCTCGATCATCACATTGTGGAAGTGCGCGAGCAGTTCGTAGCCGCCCTCCACTTTCATCGGGTCGTTGTTGTAGGCCTCGGCGATGAAAAACACGCCGGGCTGCCGCACCCGCGCGCGGCTGATGGCCCATGCCCAAAACTCCGGCGGCACCATGTGCGACATGTCGCAGCGAAAGCCGTCCACGCCCAGCGACTGCCAGTGCGCGAGCACGGCATCCATTTTCGTCCAAGTGTCCGGCACCGGCATGTCCGGCGCGCCTGCGTGGGGATAGGCGCGTTTGCCCGTGGTGAAGTCGAAGCCGTAGTTCAGCTTCACCGTTTCATACCAGTCGTTCTGCGAGGGCGACCACGTCGAGGCGTTGTTCCCGGTGACACGGCCTGTCGTCGTTTCGGGGCCGAAGAGCCCATCGCCCTTGCCCAGCACGCGGCACGTGGGGCTGATGAACTGGCCGTCGCGCACCGTGGGCAGGCGCAGCGGCGCACCTCCGCCGGGGCTGTCGGGCTGCAGCCAGAAGAAGTTATTCTGAGGGGAGAAAAACTTGGTCGTGTCATCTGAATGGCCGAAGGAGACAAGCTTCGAGTCGTGGCTGCGTGCGACGTGGTTGGGCACGAAGTCGATGATCACACGGAGGTCCGCCCCGTGCGCGCGCTCGATCAGTGCCTTGAATTCCTCCATGCGCTTTTCTGGCTCCACCGCGTAGTCGGGGCACACATCGCCGTAGTCCTTGATTGCGTATGGCGAGCCAGCGAGGCCCTTGAGCAAATCGGGATCGTCGGCAGGCTTGCCCGGGTAATCCACACTCGTGGCCTGCGAGAGCACTCCGGTGAGCCACACGTGGGTTGCGCCGAGAGCCTTGATCGATTGAAGCGCGTCGGTGTTGATGTCGTCAAATTTTCCCACTCCATTCTCGGCAAGTGTGCCGTTGGGTTTCCTCGTCTCGTTGGTGTTGCTGAAAAGGCGGGGGAGCAGTTGATAGATGCGCACTCTGCTGATGGGTACTTCCGTTTTCTCCCATCCTTGCTTTCCCCATTTATCGAGGAATGGAGCGTAGGTAAGTTCAAAGCCATTTGTGATTGATTGGTCGCCCTGACCATGAGCGTGAAGGGACTCCTCCCGGATGATGTTGCCCCATCCATTGTTGGGCATGGTGTCTTTGGCCCATACTGCAAAACACGGATATTCCAAGCGCTCACCACTCCAAAAATCCAAGCCACGCTTCTTGGTTTGGCGAATCCATTCGGAGCGCTTCAGTTGCTCAAACACCCTCTTACCAATGAGCGCAGGCAAGTTTGCCTTATCGGAAGGGATGAGTATCCGAAGCTTCCCGCGTTCCACCTCCACCTTGAACTCCGGCTTCACGTCCATGTGCCCGCTCCACTGCGTGCCTTTCCACTCACGCCACCACTTGGCGGGCTTGCCTTCGTTGTCGATGCGCGCGGCGTAAAGCCGGCTGGCGCGGAAGGGGAGGAAGACTGTGGAGCCCTCCGTGTGCTGCTGGTAGGGAATCACGGCGCAGCCGCTGAGCGGGTCAGTGTGAAGCGCGACAAAAAGGGCGCGGCCGGGTTTCTCGATTCCCTCTGCCGCAAATTCAATGCGGAGCCACTCGGCATCGCTGGTGATGGTGATTTTTCCAGGGTTCATAGGTGGAGCAGCGCGGGAGGCGAGGGTAAGGAGAACGCAAAATGTGAGCGCACGGAACACGGTGCTGAAGCATGGAGCAATCGTGCAGGCTGCACGAAGCAAAATGTGGAGCACCCCCAAGTTCTAAAAAAGGCGAGGCGACAAAGTAGGCGAGGTTTTTAACCTCGCTCGCTAGGAAGTTCACTGAAACCGCCCGAATTCCCTCCCGCGCGAGGTTGGAAACCCCGCCTACTTTTTGCGCGCGCCTTTCTTACTTCGCTGCCGGGTAGCCCTCGGCGAATCAGGTTGTTCCTAGCCAGAATCTCTGTTAGTCATCCTGAAACCCAATACGTTATGAAGCCCACCAGAAATCCTCTTGCGTGTGTTTTCACCTTTCGATTCTGGCAGGCGATTTGCCTCGCTCTGGCTTTGCTGCCTGCGGTCGCTTTCGCCGAGGTGTCACGCGAGGATGCCCAAAAGGCGTGGGGCTATCTCGTGGAAAATCTCGGCGGCACGCTTCGCCCGGATCGCTTCGAAAACATCCCGGATGAATTCCACGCCGACCTCCTCTCCATCTCCGAGAAGGTGAAAGCCGAGTTTACCAATGAGCCGACCAAGGAGGAGGTCGAAGCTTTTTGGAAAGCCCGCGGCAAAAAGGACCTCAAGCTCGAGGATGTCGAGGACTCGGTGAAGCGAACCATCAAGCGCGAGAAATTCGCAAAGAGCCACCCGAAGTTGTCGGAGCGCGTGCAACAGGCCAACATGACCGCGCTTTTCCAGCTCATGGTGAAGCGCGGCGATGTGGATGGAAAAAAGCCCTGCATCGTCTGCGTTCCGCTCCCGTGCCCCAGCGAGGAAGTCTATAACAAGGCCGCAACATTCATGGATCAGGCCGCCCTGGTCGCGCAGGATAAAAACCTGCAACTGGTCATCGTGCGCGGGCCCTATGGATTTCAGGAACAGATCAAGGACAGCGAGAGCGGCAACTGGTGGTGGGAGGAGCTCTCCAGCTTTCCCAAGCGCTACGAGGCGGGAATCAAGGCCGGCGCGGTAAAGCTCGTCGACTCCCTGCCCGGCGGTACCAGCACCCCACGAGGCTTCCTGTTCCGCGATGGCAAGTTCGTGGTGGAGGGCAACCTCGCAGGCTGGTCCACGGACCCGCTGATTTTGCAGGACTTTGCAAAGTAGGCAGCAAATGCCGCTTGCCGCCGGGGCGTCGTGCGGCGAATCTTGGGGCACTATGGATAAACCAAAAGTTACCGCCTGGCTGAAGACTTCCTGTGGCTGGAGCAATGGCGTGCGCGCCGTGCTCAAGAAGTATGACATTGCTTACGAGGAGAAGGACATCATCAAGAATCCCGCCTTCCGCTGGGAGATGGAGCAAAAGAGTGGTCAATCCCTCCAGCCAACGCTGGAAGTGAATGGCACAATGCTCGCCGACGTATCGGGCGAGGATCTTGAGGCCTACCTCCTGCAGAACAACCTGGTGGGAGACTCCAGCGCCACGACCAACGTGCCGCTGAATAGCGCCTGCACCGACGCCGAGCATGATGCCATGCGCGCTGGCGCCCCGGTTAATTTCAAGGGCTAGGCAGTCCGTTTGAAGCCGTTCATCAAACCCCGCACCACCGCTCCGGTGCCACCCGTGCCTGCTCCGCAGCAGGCAAAGGTGTCGCCGAATGAGTTGACTGTGCTCGCGGTGGCCTGTGCCATCTCGGAGCCCGCCGAGCGCTCAGCCTATCTTGACCGTGTCTGCGCGGAGGATCCCGTGCTGCGTGCCAAGGTGGAAAAGCGCATGGCTGAACGTGCCGAGAAAGCCGAGCCCACGCGATCCACGCCTGCCACCATCCAGCGGGCTGAGCTGATGCATGCGGCGACGCGCGGGCAGGGTGGGGGAGCCGTGGCAATTGTGCCCATGCCCGACATGCAGATGTCGCCGGTGGGGCAGCGCCCTGTGAAGCACAGCGCCTTTCCCTGGCTGCTTGCGACTTTGCTCGCGGGAGCCGTGGGCGCGCTGGCGGTGATTTTCTCCAACGAAAAGGCCGCGCGCGCCGTAGCGGATAACCAGGCGCAGTCCGCGCTTGCCGCCAGGCAGACTGCCGAGGCCGAGCGCGACACCGCGCTCACTAGCGCCTTGGAGGCAAAGACCGTGGCGACGCGCACCGATGAAAAACGCGCCGAGGCCGAGCGCCAGCGGACGGATTCCGATACGAAAAAAGCCGCTGCCGAGCTCGAATGGCAGAAGGCAAAGGAGGATGCCAAGCGCTTGCAGGCCGCGGCGGATGCCGCAAAGATCGAACTCGACCAGTCGCGCAAGCAACTCACCGAAGTGCAGAAAGCTTCACGGCTCGAGCTGGCTGGGGTGCTGGGGAAATTTGCTTTTACGCTGGTGGAGGAAGGCCGATACGGCGAGGCCGAGGCACCCGCGCGGCAGGCGATGGAATTGCACGCCAGCCAGGATCCCAATGGGTGGCCTACTTTGGAGGCCCGATTTGTCCTGGGATCCGCGATGATGGCCAAGGGGGACGTGACGGCTGCGGAGAAGGAATTGCTGGCATCCATCGCAGGGATGGAGGCGCTGCTGCCGCAGGGAGCGGAGCCCGAGCGCGCCAAGTACGCGACTGCGGTCAAGAAGCTTGCGCAGCTTTACACGGCCACTGGAAAGCGGCGTGAGGCCTCGGAGTGGAGAAAGAAGCTGGAAGCTCCCCGGTAGACGGTTTTCCGAATTTGGACGATTACTCCACCCGCGCGCAGACCGCGACGAAGTGAGGTCCCTCCACTCGTTCCTCGGTCGGGATGACTGTTTTTAGAAAGGCGCTTCGCGCCACCTTCGATTCGGATGCCCACTGGAGACTCGAACGTCTCGGTTCATCTCCGCACAAACAATCACGCCCCGTGTTATGGTTCTCCAGATGACGGGAGTTAGGAGTGATTAAAGAATACGAAGGCCGCACCACATGGCGCTCAATGCGGACTGGAAGTCCGCGCTACTTTCCAAGGCAGCCGCCTACCACGTGCTCCACGGCTTGATCTCCCGGTAGCTGTCCTTTGTCCACAGCCGTGCTCCCTTTTCCGTGAGTTCATGGAAGAACCAGCCGTATTCCTCATCGTAGGAAACACTCTGGATGATTTGCTGGTGGCGGCTGTCGCGAGTGCCCAAGGCGACGATGGTTGCGTAGATTGGTGCCACTGTGCCTTTTGCGCTGACGCCCTGCTGGACGGTGACAATCGTCACCTCCTTCCACTCCATGTTCTCCAGGATGCGCTTTGCATCGGGCCTGCGCAACGCGGGTGGGTCAGCCGCGAAAACAGTGGAAACAAGGGAGAGAAGAACGAGAAGGATTCGGAGATTCATGACGGGGGGCTTTGACGCCCTCATTTACGAGTTTATTCAAACGAGCACGGCTCATCGTTGCAGGCAAGTCTGTCTCGTTTCCAGTGCTGTCTTAATTCGGCGCTGAGATGGCGCAGCCAGTGAAGTGAGGCCCTTCGATTGCTGCTCGCATCCGCTCGCCCCCTTCGGGCTGCCTTCGGCAGGCGATCTCGCTCCGCTCGGTTCGTTCCTCGCTCAGGGTGACTCGTTTAAAAGAGCGCTTCGCGTCATATTCGTTTCAACGTGCTCTTCAAAATAGCACACTGCCTATTTTGCGGGTGCGGCTGGTGGCACTACTTTCAGGTCGGTGTCGTAAACGATTACCTTTCCGAGTTTCTCCAGTTCGGGTTTTACCTGTTTAGCTTCGCCAACGACTACGATGGCCACGTTTTCGGTGCTGAGGTATTTCTTGGCGAGCGCCTGGGCGGTTGCGGGGGTCACGGCTTCCATGCGGCTGGCGTAGGTTTTGTAGAAGTCCGGGGCCAGTCCGTAGAGCCAGATGTCCTGCACGCGGGCGGCGACGCGGCCTGCGTTTTCGAGGCTCAGGAGGTAGTTGCCCACGTTGTACTGGCGCTGGAGTTCCAGCTCCTCGGCGGGGATGGGGGTGTCGCGAATGCGGTTCACCTCGTTGATGATTTCCTTGATGGCCGGTGCCGTGACTTCGTTGCGCGTTTCGGCGGTCGCCTGAAAATACCCGGACTCCAGATTGTAGCCGAACGCGCTGCTGCTGCCGTAGGTGTAACCGTGGCCTTCGCGCAGGTTTTGGAAGAGGCGTCCGCTAAAGCCGCCGCCGAGCGTGGAGTTCACCACATTGAGCTCGGGCAGGTCGGGAAAGTTTCGCGCGGGCGCGAGGTGCGTCACGATGATGTTGCTCTGCACGCTGGGGCTGAGATCGAGCAGATGGACTGTGAGGCCGGTGATGGGCTGGACCGCGGCCTTTTTTGCCAGCGGGATTTTCTTCTGCTCCCAGGCACCGAAGGCCTTCTCGATCTTCGGGATGATGTCCGCCGCCTTCACGTCGCCCACCACGGCGATGCTCGCGATGTTCGGTGCGAACCATTGTTCATGAAACTTCACGAGGTCCTCACGCTTGATGCTCTCCACGCTCTCGGGCGTGGTAATCTGGCCGTAAGGATGGCCGCCGTAGAGCACTTTGCTCATGAGCTTGCCCACGAGCGCGCCAGCCAGCCCTGACCCACACGGCGATACCGGAACCGGAATCGAGATCGTCCGATGAAGAAACAGAGGACGAGGACCATGATGAAACCGGCCCTTACGATTGGGACGAGGAGGACTACAGCACGCCCGGCGATGTTTTCGATGGCA
>JAYUWZ010000685.1:0-3380 GCA_043753265.1 Verrucomicrobiaceae bacterium | reverse complement strand
CCGCCCCCCGCAATCCTTCGACTGGAAGCTCGCAGAGCTGAAAAAACTCGGCTTCGAGGCCATGATGTTTCACGACGACGACGCCGTGCCGGATATCGATTCCAAATCCCACACGCAGGTGCTCGCCGAAGCCAGGGCCCTGAAGCAGCGCCTCGATGGCGAGGGCATCGTCGCCGAGATGGTCGCCCCGCGCTTGTGGTTCAGCCCGCGCACGGTGGATGGCGCGTATACCTCCAACAATGCCGCCGACCGCCAGTACGCCATCGACCGCAGCAAGCAGTGCATCGACATCGCCAATGTGCTCGGCACCGACATCCTCGTGCTCTGGCTCGCCCGGGAAGGCACCTACCTGCGGGAGGCCAAGCGCGCCGGGCAGGCGTTCGATTACCTCATCGAGGCCTTCGACGCCATGCTCGCACATGACCCGAAAATCCGCCTCGCCATCGAGCCCAAGCCGAATGAGCCAATGGATCACGCCTACCTGCCCACCATCGGCCACACGCTCGCAGTCGCGCAGCTCACGAAAGATCAGGCCCGCGTCGGCGCGGTCATCGAGAGCGCCCACTGCATTCTCGCCGGGCTAGACCCGAGCGACGAATTGGAATTCGCCCTCCGCTTCGGCAAGCTCTGGAGCCTGCATCTCAACGACCAAAACGGCCTGAAATACGACCAGGACAAACCTTTCGGCTCCACCAATCTCCGCAGCGCATTCGATCAAGTCCGCACGCTGGAGCACTGGAAATACGGAGCCAAGGGCGAGTTCGTCTGCTTCGACGTCCACCCCTTCCGCACCACCGCCCCCGAGCACTGGAGCGCCGCGCTGGATAACAGCCGCCGCACCTTCCTGCGCCTTGTGGAAAAGGCCCGCACCTTCGACGAATCCCACGCCGACTCCCTCCGCGCCGCGAGGGACTACCAGGCGCTCGACCAAATGGTCATCGAGCATCTGCTCGGAAAGTGATGCCGAAAATCGGGGTCGCTCGACGAGACAGGACGTGTAGAATCTTCCCATGGTCAGCCGTGAAGCCATCAAAACCTACGCCGATGCCATCGCGAAGGAATTCCGTCCTGAGCGAATCATCCTATTCGGTTCCTACGCCTATGGGCAGCCGACAGAAGATTCTGACGTGGATTTGATGGTGGTGATGCCTTTTCGCGGATCTGGAATTAAACAAGCGGTGCGGATTTCCACGCGGCTGGGTTACTCGGGGTTCCCGACAGACTTGCTTGTCTGGAATCCAGACCGGCTCAAGCAGAGAGCTGAGGAAGGAGACGGATTTGCACAGGATATCCTAACGCGCGGCGAAGTGCTCTATGAAGTCAATCACTCGTGACTGGGTGCTAAAGGCCGAGCGCGATTGCAAAGTCGCCAATGGCCTGATCCGCAGTTGGGAGTCCGGATTCGGCGACGCAGCGTGTTTCCATTGCCAGCAAGCCGTTGAAAAATACCTCAAAGCCCGCATTGCAGAGCTGGGTGTGGTCTTTCCTCGGACTCATGACCTTTCCACTTTGCTCGTGCTGATCCTGCCTCACGATCCGCTCTGGCAAAGTTTCGCCCTCGCCTGCCAAACCCTCAATCCTTACGCGGTCAACATTCGTTACCCCGGTGACGACGCCACCAAAAAAGAAGCTTTGGTAGCGCAGAAATTTATGAAGGCCATTCGTCGTGAAGCCCGCATTTCCCTGGGCCTCAAACCATGATTCGCCACCTCCTCCTCTTCGTCGGCAGCGCCACTCTCGCGCTCGCCGCGCCGTCACTCCCGGAGACCTACCGCGAAGCCAAGGCCGCTCTCGAGTCCGGCAAGCCCGGGAAAGCCGTGGAACTCCTCGCCCCCGCGCTCGCGGCAGCCGAGGGCGATGAGGGCCAGCGTGCGCTCGCGGGCCTCGCGCTGGGCATCGCCTACCTGCGCACCGACAAGGCCGATCTCGCGATTCCCCTGCTGGAAAAATCCGCCGCACGCTGGGCAGGCACGCCCGAGGCCGCAAACGCACTCGCCCCACTCGGCGACGCACTGCGCAAGGTGGATCGCCCCGCCGACGCTCGCCGCGCCTACGAGCAGACTGCCGAATCCGCGAAGGAAAGCGCCATCGGCCGATACGCCAGTGCCCGCCTCGCGGAACTAAGCGGCGAATCTCTCGCCGCTGAAAAAAGCTACCCGAAGGCCGCCGAATCATACCTCGCCGCCGCCGATGCCCTGCGCGCGCTCGGCCCGGAAGACCCCGCGTATTTTGCCGACGCCAAGGCCATCTATATAAAGGTCGCGCAGGCGAAAGAATGGCGCGGCGAGCCCACCGCGCGCGCCGTCTTTTCCCTCGGCGAAGTGGAGCGTGCACAGGGAAATTTCCCCGAGGCCATCGCCTACTACCAGCGCACCTTCGTGAGCTGGCTGCGCTACCCGCATTGGTGCGCCAGGGCCTACCTCCGCGCCGCAGAGTGCTTCGACAAACTGGGAAAACGCGAATTCGCAATCCGCCACCTCCGCGAACTCCAGCGCAAGGGGGAGAAGTATTCCAAGCTCCCCGAATACGAGCAAGCCAAGCAGCAACTCCGCGACTGGGGCCAGGAAGTCCGCTGAGTTCAAAGGAGCTGGGCATCGCCCATCGCCCATCGCCCATCGCTCATCGCTCATCGCTCATCGCTCATCGCTTCTCACCTCTCCACGTCTCACTTCTCACGTCGTACATTTCCCCCTTTATCCCCGCACCACCTCCCCCTACAGTCACCCTCTTTCATTCATGAGTAACGACACGACCACGCCGACGCCCACCGATTTCATCCGAGACATCGTTGCGCGGGATCAACAGGCGGGGGCCTACCCTAAAATCATCACCCGCTTTCCGCCCGAGCCCAATGGCTACCTCCACATCGGGCACGCAAAAAGCATCTGCCTGAACTTCGGCATCGCCCGGGAATTCGGCGGCACTTGCAACCTGCGGATGGATGACACCAACCCCATCAAGGAAGACGTGGAATACGTCGAGAGCATCCAGCGCGATGTGAGCTGGCTCATCAGCGGGTGGGCAGATCAGGTCATTGGCCTAAAGCCCGAAACCGTGGAGCCTTTCTACGCGTCGGACTATTTCCAGAAGCTGCACGACTTCGCCGTGACGCTCATCAAAAAGGGAAAGGCCTTCGTCTGCGATCTCACCGGCCAGCAAGTGGCTGAGCACCGCGGCGCGCCCGAGCGCCCCGGCACGCCCTCGCCTTTCCGCGACCGCACGGTGGACGAAAATCTCGACCTTTTTGAAAAGATGCGCCGGGGCGATTTCCAGGACGGGGCGAAAACCCTCCGCGCGAAAATCGACATGTCCTCGCCGAATATCCACATGCGCGATCCGGTGCTCTACCGCATACGCCATGCGGACCACCACCGCACGGG
>JAYUWZ010000684.1:0-3380 GCA_043753265.1 Verrucomicrobiaceae bacterium | reverse complement strand
ACGGCGGATGCAACGCCGGACGAACTGGTGATTCATGTGACCACCAGCAACGCAACTCCGGCAAACGCGTTGCTCACTATCAATTCGCCAGTTGCCGATAACGGTGCGGCGGCGAGCCTGACCAAGTCGGGTACGGGCACGCTGGTTTTGGGCACCGCGAATCCTTACACCGGCGCGACCACTATTAATCAAGGAACGCTCCAATTCAGCGCGGCATCGCAGTTGGGAGCGGACGGGCTCATCCGCGTCGCAGGCGGCACGCTATCGTGGGCTCCAGGCAATACGACGGATATTTCGGTAAAATCGACGTCCGCGGCCCGCACGGTGAAACTCCTTGGCCCCAGCCCATTCCTGAGCCCTGCAAACGCCGGAAATATTCTCACCGTGGGCAATCGTTTCGAAATCGGTGCGAATAATGTAACACTGGCCAATCCGATCGGGGATGGTGGCAATGGCGGCCTTACCAAGACTGGCACAGGCACACTCACCCTGGGGGCTTCGCCCAACTACACCGGGCCCACGCTCGTGCGCCAGGGTAGCATGGATTTCGCGACCATCGCGGCCAACACCACGTCCGCCCTCTACCTTGTGGGGGATACCGGCACGGTGACCTCCACAGTGGCGAGCGATCTCAATCTCCAATCGCTCATCGTGGGTGGGGTCTTTACTGGCACGGGTAACAGCACCGGAACGCTCACGGTGAATGGCGGGGGCGTGAATATTGGCGATGGCAGTGGCGATGATTTCGTCCTCATTGGTTATCGCGATCTTGCTGCCATCAACGGGGTGGCGGGCACGACACGGGGAACGGTCAATTTCCAGAATGCCGCATCGGTGAACATCAACGTGGCCCGCATGCTCGTGGGCCAGAATCTGAACACTTCGGGAGGGAATCTGATCGATGGCGACCTCATCCTTTCCAACGGGACGAACAACGTCACCGCCAACCAAATCATCATGGGCAATTCAGCGGGACCCGGCAATACGGGTGCCGCCAGTGCCTCATCCATTCTCCTCGGCACGGGAACGTCCGTGTTCAACGTGGATTCCTTTTCCATTGGCGGCCAAAAGTCCGATGCGTTTGTGACTTTAGGGGCCGGTGGTTCATTCTCGTTACGCGGAGTTGCAGGCGGAGTGAGCAGCGCGAATTTGTTTATCGGCGACAACGATGCCAGTGGCACGGGAAGCGTGAGCACTTCGGCCATCACCAGGCTCGATCTGAGCCTGGGTATTGCGAACTTGAAGGTGAACATGCTTACTATCGGCCGCCATACGGGTGGTGGTGGAGGAGGGCAGGGGGCGCTGACTTTCACGGATGGCATCGTCGAGGCGCAAACCATCCTCCTAGGCACCTCGGATTTCCGGGGAGGAAACTCTACTGCGGATGCGAGCACCGTAGGTATCATCACGCAAAATGGCGGCGACATGCGCTTCCAAAGCCTGAGCAAGGGCCCCGGAGTAGCCACCTACAATTGGAATGGCGGCATCATCGGCAATGTCGCGGGCACGGATTTGAACAATCAGAACGTCACTATTAGCCTTCTGACTGCATCTCCGCATCTGTTCGAGGTTTCCTCGGGCAGCGATGCGGTGTTCCAGGCCGCAGCAGGATTCAGCGGGGATGGGGCACTCACAAAGACAGGTCCCGGTGCGCTCATTCTCAACGGTCCCAGTTCCTTTGCATCGGGCGCGATGGTGGAGGATGGCCTGCTCATTGCAAACAACGTGACTGGCTCCGCCCTGGGGACGGGTCCGGTGGTGGTGGACCTCACGGGCACTCTGAGTGGCAACGGGAGCGTCGCGGGTGGGGTAACCATCGATAGCGGTGGCACCATCGCCCCGGGTGTGAATATTGAATCGCTGGATGTCGGCTCACTCACCATGAATGAGGGTTCCACTTTTGCACTCGAGATCCACACGAACAGTGCGACCTCGGATGTCTTGAATATCAGTAGTCAACTCTTTTTGGATACGGGCACAAGCCCGGGGCTCTCGCTGGCGGACCTGGGATCGAACGCGGTGCTGCCGGATGGGAGTATGCTTTCCTTCATCACCTACAGCACTGGGAGTTGGAATGGCGGGCTCTTCTCAGTGGGTGGAAATCCCATCAGCGACGACGTGGAGTCGTTTGCCTTTGGCGCGAACCAGTTTAAAATCGACTACGACTTCGGGGGCAACAGTGTGGTGCTGATTTCCGTGCCAGAGCCAGGCACAGGTCTCATCCTGCTCGGCGGCCTGGCCACTGCGCTCGGTTGCCGCCGCTCGCGTCGTCGTGCGTGAGTTGGGATTCTCCCCGCGGTTATATTCGCAGCAGAAAATCGCGAAAGAACGCAGCTCCCTTTTCCAAGTCTTCCACAGCGATCCACTCGTCGCGCGTGTGCGCCTGGGCGATGGAGCCCGGCCCGAGTGCGATCGATGGCACGCCGTGCTGGGAGAAAATCCCTGCGTCGCTAAACCACGGCGAGCCGACGCAACGCGAACCACATTGCTTGAGAATGGAGAGGATGGGGTGGCTTTCGTCCGTAAGCATCGGGTGGGATGCGGCGTGTTCGATTTCCACATCGGCGCAGGCTGCGCGCAGCAGCTTGCCCACCGGCTCCAGTGGCTCCTCGCCTGGGAGGTAGCGGATGTCCACCTCGGCCCGGCATAGGTCGGGGACGATGTTGATCTTGCTGCCGCCGGTAATCGTGCCGGCGCTGATGGTCGTATGGCCGAGCAGCGGGTGGCTGCCTCCCTTGAGGGCAGGAGCAATTTCATCCCGAACGCAGCGCAGCAGGTCCGCCATTTTGTAGATCGCATTCTCCCCGCGTTCCGGCTCCGCGGCATGCACAGCGCGCCCCCGCGTGGTGAGCGTAAGCCACAGCGCGCCCTTGTGTGCGATGACGGCGTCGAGATTGGTGGGTTCGCCCGCAATGACGAAATCGAAGTGCTCCTCGCGTGCGAGCGTTTTCGCGCCGAACTGGCCGGCCTCTTCGCTGCACAGCCCCGCAAACCAAATTTCGTGCCCCAGCAAGGGAAGCCTTTCGCGAATGCTGCGCAGCGCCCACAGCATGGCGGACATCGAGCCCTTGGTATCGCTAGCGCCGCGCCCCCATATGCGGCCATCGCGCAGCTCGCCGCCAAAGGGATCAATCGTCATGCCGCCCACACTCACAGTGTCGGTGTGCGGAGCGAGCAGGAGGCGGGGTTTCTTTGCGGTGCCGTCTGAAAATCGCGCGACAACATTGGGCCGGCCGGGCAGGACGTCGCGCAATTCCACGCGCGCCTCGGGAAACTCTGCGTGCAGCCATTCCACGAGCCAATCGGCGATGGCTTGCTCTCCCGTATGCGGGGTGCCTGGATCCCCGGCCGGATGCACACTCGGAATGCGAACCAGCGCC
>JAYUWZ010000683.1:0-3380 GCA_043753265.1 Verrucomicrobiaceae bacterium | reverse complement strand
CTGAAGGGCACCGGAATCTTTACTCCCACGGAATGCATCGCGCTCGTGGGCGCTACCGTGCCAGGTGGCAACGGCGCGACGATCAAGGTGCTGTTCGACCCGATCATCAGCAATGGCCACGTGGCCTTCCTGGCCACGCTCGCAAAAGCGCACAAGGGCGGTACGGCTGCGGTGCTGCTCAAGCCTGCTGGCGGCGCGCTGGAGATTATGGCGCAATCCGCCACCGAGGCCCCGGGCACGGGAGGCGCGAAATTCAAGGCCTTCACCGCAGCCGCAATCCGCGACACCAGCGTCGCTTTCCGCGCGCAACTTTCAGCGGGTGGCGGCACCCCAAAGACAACGGGCGTGAATGATTTCGGCCTGTGGATCAAGACGGGCGCGGCTCTCCCCGCACTCGCGCTCCGCGAAAATCAAACAGTCGCGACCTCGCTCACGGTGAAAACATTCATCGCATTCCTGCCCGGCAATGGATCGCCCGGTCAGGGCCGCGGCTGGCTCACCATCGACAACGGCGTGCCGAAGGTGCTCGCCCACGCAACGTTTACCAACAAGCAGCAGGGCGTGTTGCGGGCGGATGCCGCGGGCAACGCGGCTGTGCTCCTGCAAGGGGGCGTGCCGGGCGCCGGTGGTGCCGAGTTTGCAGGCATCCCGTTCAAGAGCTTCGGAGTTCCCTCGGTGAACGATCAAGGCGACAGCGCATTTCTCGCCACCGAGCTCGTCCCAGGCGGGCGCGCCCCTTTGGCAGTGAAAACAATGGTGTCCACTCTCGATAACTCGGTGACCTACAACACCGTGTTCCCGCAGACCGAACTCTTCCCCGGCTCGGGCATCAAGTTCAGTCTCGTGAAGGACCCAGTGCTCGCGTCGGACGGTTCGCTCGCATTTCCAGCCACCCTCAAAGGCGGCACCGCGAAGGGCCTGGCCGCCACCACGCTGTGGTGGAAACCCGCCGGCGAGGATCTCGAACTCCTCGCCCAGGGCGGAACAAATGCAGGCACGGGCTTGCTCAACGCGCAGTGGAAATCCTTCACCTCACTTGCCATCGCGGATCGCGGCCCCATCTTCGTGGCCACGCTCGTTCCCAACAAAGGCCCCGTGGCCAAGGTCAACTCCACAGGACTCTGGGCCGTTGATTTTCTAGGCAATCCCCGCCTGCTTATGCGCGGCGGCGACCGCTTCAACATCGGCACCGGCGCCCCTGCCGATGACCGCTTCGTGAAAACCTTCACGGTGCTCAAGGCCGTGCGCGGCAGCGAGGGCGTGACCCGCAGCTTCAACAACGATTCGCAAATCGTGCTCCTCGTCACTTTCACGAATAACACCACCTCCGTGCTCCGCCTCGACGTGCCGTAAGGCTCACTCCTCGTGCAGAGCCGCCGCGATCTCCACGCTCCGCGCCACCCGTGCCGGCCACCACGCAGCGCCGATTGCCGCAAGCGTGACCCACACCGGAGTCCACAGCAGCGCGCCCCATGGAAGCGACATGTGGATGGTCCATCCGAAAAATGCCGGGTTCACCACCCACGTCAGCACCATCGCAAGCGGCACTCCCGCTGCCACCCCGAGCAGCGCGGAGACAAGGCCCAGCATCGCCGCCTCGGCCAGCACCAGCCTGCCCACATAGCCCGCCGTGCCGCCCAGCGCCCGCAACAGCGCAAGCTCGCGCCGACGCTCGATGACCATCGTGGTCATGGTAAGAAACACTCCCGCCACCGCCACCACGATCGCCACCGTGCGCAGCACCTCCGTCACTGCAAACGTCTGGTCGAATATCTTCATGATCTTCTCCCGCAGCACCCGGCTGGATTGAATGGAATACTGGCCCGCACCCGCGAAAGCCTTGCGAAAATCGTCCTCCAGCACCGTCGCGCTCGCCCCGGGTTGCAGATACACCGCCACCGACATCGCGCGCGCATCGTCCCAGTGCTTCGCAAACCATTTGCCCGAGACCAGCACGATACCCTGGTCGCGCGAGTAGTCCGTGTAGGTCCCCGCAATCGGCAGTTCCACGAGCCCGCGCGGCGTCTCCACCACGATGCTGTCGCCCGCGCCCACGCGAAACTTTCGCGAAAACGGCTCGGTGATCACCGCCGCCTCGCCCGCAAAGACCCGCCCCATCGCCACCGCGTCGGGAGCATCGATAAAGGTGAGGTTGTCCCGGTATTTCCCCTCCACCACGGCCATGCGCGATGCGACGCCATTCACCGCCACCTCCCGTTCGCGGAAAGTATCGGCCCCTTCCACCTCGGGGCGCGCGCGCAGCCATGCAATGGTCTCCGGCGGCATGAATGAATTTAACCCCAGTGTTTCGTTTGCGGTCGGTGCAATGAACAGATCCGCGATGATCCCCTTGCCAATCCACGACCCCAGCGAACTGCGGAATGAAAACACCATCACCGCCAGCGCAATGAACATCGCCACCGCCGCCGCGAGCGCACCCGTGGTGATTGCATTGCGCCGCAGCGACCGCACCAGGCGTCGCGCCGCAGGCAAAACGACACTCCCACCCGCTCGCGCAAAGAGTCTGCTGCAAAGCCCCAGCATGGCCGGCGCAAAACACGCCGCCGCGAGCAACACACACAGCGCGGGCACGAAGGCCACCCATGCAGGCGAGCCATTCAGCGCAGCCCAAGCCCCCGCCCCGCCAATCGCGAGGAACACTACTCCGGACACCCACCACCGCCGCGCGCCCGTCGCGTGCCGTGGCTGCTCCACTCCGCGCCGCAGCGCATCCACAGGCTCCACCCGCGCAGCCTCTGCGGCGGGACCCCACGCACCCACAAGAGCCGTGCCCACTCCGTAAAAAGCCGCCAGCGCAAATTGCCAGGGGTTCAGCCACAGACGTTCCACGCTCACGAGCGTGTAGAGCGCTGACACCGTTTTCTCCACTGCGCCGGAGAGCGCCTGCGCCAGCGCCACGCCGCCGATGCACCCCAGCACCACGCCGGGAATTGCATACAGCAGCGCTTCGCCGAGAAACATTATCCGCACCTGGCCCGACGTCAGCCCAATCGCACGCAGGATGCCAATCTGCACCCGCCGCCGGGCGACCGATGCCGAGACCGTGTTGTAAATCAGAAACACTCCAACCAGCAGCGACACCATGCTCAGTGCCGAGAGATTGAGCTGAAAGGCTGCGAGCATCTTGCTCACCTGCGTGCTCCGCTGCGCGGGCGGCGCCACCGTGAGCCCCGGAGCCAGCGGGCGCAGGCTCTCCGTGACCGCGTCCGCTTCCAGCGGTTCTTTTAGCATGATCTGCAGCGCCGTGAGTTTCCCCGGCCTGCGAATCAGCTCCTGCATCCATCCAATATCCATCGCCGCAAACCGGGAGTCCGGCACCGGCGCATCGCCGGGTTCGATGATGGCAAAGACCGTTAACT
>JAYUWZ010000682.1:0-3385 GCA_043753265.1 Verrucomicrobiaceae bacterium | reverse complement strand
ACAGCGTTCGTACCGAAACGACAACCACTCCGATCAAGAAAGTCCATCCCCCTGCAATCCCTTCCGAAGGCGGTGTCGCGCTAACGCTTGCCACACGCACTCCATGTGCGCCGCTCGTTTCGGGGTCGTTTTTACTTACCCCTCGTTGCCAGCAAGCTCCCGGTAAGCCGCGCAAAAATTCCGCTTCATCAGCGCAGGCGAGAGCCATTCGCGCACGCGGGCGAGCGCATCCGGGCACACTTCACCGCGCGAAAAACGTGGATGCGCGAGGGCACGCTCGATGCCAGCAGCCAGCGAGCCCACATCGCCCGTGTCGACAAGGATGCCGTTGTCTCCATCCGTGATGTAATCCGGGATTCCACCCACCCGCGTGCCCACGACGGGGACGCCGGCCACGGCGGCTTCCTTCACGGCGACCGGGCCGGTGTCCGCGCGCGTGGGAAAGGCAAGCATCGTGGCCTCCGCAAGCTCGGCGGCCACCTCATCCGGGGGAAGGCCGCGCTTTTCAAGCAGGCGCCCGGCGAGCGGGCCTGTGGAAAGACGATCCCATTCCGCCTGAAGCTCTACATAGCCGACGACCACAAACTCAAACGGCACCCGCGGCCCGAGCTGCTCCAGCGCGGCAAGCAGCACATCGCCGCCTTTGCGGAAATTCAGGCTGCCCACGAAGAGCAGCCGGGGAGGAGTGAGCCGGGGCTTCCGCTGGATTTCGTAAAAATGCGGCGCAGGGGAGTGCTCGATGTGCAGCACCTTTTGGCGCGGGTAGTGCCGCCGGAGGTAGTCCACTGTGGAGAGCGATTCCCCACTCACCAGCGGTGCCTTCGGCAGGCTCCATTTCTCGAGCACAGCGGCGAATTTTTCGTGGCGGTTCACCGGCACGGTCTCGGCATACCAGCTCATGAGCCCCTGCACGCTCGCCAGGTACGGAGTGCCGAGCCGACTTGCCACCAGCACCGCGCCGCGCTCCGTGCCCCACGCGTGGATGACATGCGGCTTGAGCTTTTTCACCAACGGCCGCAGGCGGATCGAGTCGGCGCAAAACAAGGTGGGCGCGCGGATGCCACCCATGATTTTCAGCACGTGGATGGTCGTGCCGCCCGGCAGGGTAAACGTGACATCGCGCGCCACATTTTTGCGCAGCACGGCAATGTGCAGCTCAATGCCCGGATCCTCCGTCATCTGCGCCTCGAGCACGCGCAGCCACGTGAGCGGGTGCTGGCGCGGCAGCGCGCGAATCTCCTCCGGCGCCCCGGGAAGCCATTCAATCGGGAAGTCCGAAATCCAAAGGACGCGCAGGGCGCTGGGTGCGGTGGGCACGATGGGGAAAGAGTGCGCGTGGCGCGCGGGGTTGCCCTATTTCTTCGGGATAAAATCGACCACGAGGGGCTTCTCGATTGCCGGGATGGCGATCTCCACAAAGGCCTTGTGCGCGGGATGCACGAGGTAGGCGTCGCGGGCTTTCTCGTCCTTGAAAGTCATCACCCAGCAGTGGGTGAAGCCGTCGCTCAGTTTCTCGGGCGAGATGTCCGTGCCGCCATCCAGCGTCAGGACCTCGGAAATCTTCCCTTTCAGCGCGGCAAACTCGACCTCCACCTTTTTGATCTGCTCAGGCGTGGCCTCCTTTTTGAATTTGAAATGGACTACGTGGAAAACAGGGCCGTCGGCTGCGAGTGTGGTCATGGTGAAAAGTGCGAGTGCTGCGAGGATGGACTTCATGCCCCAAGTGTTTGCGGGTGAAGTGCGATGGCGCGAGGCAAAAAGCGAATGACGAATGACGAATGACGAATGACGGGGCGGGCGGCGGCAACCCTGCATTTCTCACTTCGGCCGGATTGCCTCAAAGTATCGCCGAATCAAAAAGCGCGCGCCGAGCGGGATGTTCTCCTGCGTCACCGCATCCGCGGCAGCGGCAGCCGCAGCGTCGGTGAGTTCCTTGTAGCGGCGCGTCGCTTTTGCGTCGCCGCCTGCCGCGGCGGGCGCGAGCACGGAGAGCGTCTCGCCCTCGGCAAGCTTGCCCGCGAGCTGCTCCGAGCGCTCAGTCTCGCCAGCGTTGCCGCCCTGCCCAAAGGGTGACGCGGTGGTGCCCTTGTCCTTCTCATCGCCGGGTTTCCCGCTGGGCAGATTGGGATTCGGTTCACCGGGATCGTCATTCGCATCGCGATTGGAAAAGCCCTGCATGGTGACGCTCCCGTTTGGCTTTTCGCCTTCGCCCTCGCCGGGCTGCGGCTCGCCGCCTTCGCCCTGCTGCTGGTCCTTCATCCGCTGGAGTGAGCTGAGCAGTTGCTTCAAATCCTCGTCGGTCATCGGCTTGCCCGCACCTTGCTGCTGCTGTCCGCCTTTTTGCTGGCCCTGTTGCGGCTGCTTGCCCGCGGTGCCTTTCTGCTGCTGCTGCATTTCGTTCAGGAGATCCGAGAGCTGCTTCAGCAATTCCGGATTCCCACCACCACCCTGCTGCGCCTGCTGGCGCATCTGCTCGAGCTGCTTGGAGAGTTCTTCATTGCGCTGGGCGAGATGCTCCAGCGCCTGCTGGATTGCCTGTTGCGCCTGCTCCGCGGTCTTCTCGTCCTTCGCCGCTTCCTCCAGTTTCTTCGCGGCCTCGGCGAGATTGCTCTGGCGGATTTCCTTTGCCGCCTCGCTCGTCTTTTCCAGCTTTTCCAGTGCACCCGCCACAGCCTTGAGTTCCTCGTTCGTGGGCGCGCCCGGGCGGCGCAGTTCCTTCACCAGCTGCTCCAGCAGCGCGAGCTCGCGCAGGGCGGTCTTTTGCGCATCGCGCCCGGCGTCCGCCTCCGTGCGCACCTGTGCCGCGCTTTGTTTCAGGCGCTCGGCCAGGCGTCTTGCGGCCTCATCATCCTTCCCGCGATCGCGGAGTGCCTCGGCGATGGTTTCGAGCTGTTTCACCGTCCCGGCCGTGGCGGCTTTTGCGGCGGCGACACGATTTTCCTGCTCGGTCACGGCTTGCAATCCATCCCACCACAGCATCGCCAGCGCGGCGAGCGGCACCACCAGCCAGCGCAATTCCTCGGGCGGGCGAATGGGAATGAGCCTGCGAAAATCCTGCGAATTCGCAAAGGTGGCCGACTCGCGGGCCGCGAGAGCTTCCAGCTCGGATGCACGCACCTTGCCGGAAAAATCCAGCGCCGTGAGCAGGCGATCGCGAGTGCCCCCCAGCGCGTCCACCCGCTCTGCCACTTGGCGGAGCGATGGCCGGCGCAAAAGCGCGAGGATGCTCCCGCCGATGGCCCCAGCGACAAATGGCCAGGCAAGCATGTAGGGAATCCCGGCGATATTCGGGCGCAGCACGCCGTTCCACCACGCGAGTGCCGTGAGCGCCACGAGCACCGCGTAAAAGAAAAGAGTCGTCCGCGCGGTGGCGCGCAGAAACTCG
>JAYUWZ010000681.1:0-3386 GCA_043753265.1 Verrucomicrobiaceae bacterium | reverse complement strand
GCGCGGGGCATTGTGGCTCGTTCCGTGGGTTCGCTTCGCTCACGCCACGGCTATTGTAGTAATGCCGCTACGCGGCAAAATGCAGCGCTACGCTTCTGATGGATGAAATATGCGCGCCAGAATAAGGTACCCTCGCTCTCGGTATGCACAAGGCGCACACCTTCTTGATGTTCCGCGATTCACAGTGCTGCCCATACACAAGAAAGCCGCGGTTTGTGGCCGCGGCTTTCTGAAATAGTTGGCTTGCTCTCGCTTAACCGAAGCTCAGGTTTTCCACCTTCGATTTGCGGCACGCGTTGAGCACGTCGATGACTCGTTCGTGCTGGGTGTCCGGCGCGGGGCGAATGATCACCGGGTCTGTCTTGCCCGCTGCCTTGCCGTTTTCCATGACTCGCGTCAGGGAATCCACGAGCACCTGGAGTTCGTGGTCGTTGCCGCCACCTCCCTTTTGCTCGCCGTTGATGAACACGTGGCCCGCATTGTCGATGTCGATGACAATGGGCACGGTGGGTGTGTCGCTTCCCGTCGCGGTGGACGGCAGCGCGATTTTCAGCAATCCCTCGGTCTGGTTGGTACCGGCGCATGCCATGAAAAACAGCAGCAGCACGAATACCACGTCCACCATGGGCGCGATTTGAAATCCAAAATCTCCGTCTTCTCCTCCTCCTCCTCCGGCCATATCGTTAGCTTCCTTTCTAGTTAGTTGGTTGGTTTTGGGGTTGGCGGCTTCTCTTTGTCGACCGCGCTGAAAATCACGTTGGGGACTTTCGCGTTGCCGACCGCCACCATTACGGTGCGCACATACTGATACTTGGACCGCTTGTCCGCGCGAATGATGACCTGGAACTTGCCTTTGACATTGCCGCTGGCGAGTCCGTCTTCATGAGCAGACCGCTTCTTGGTGATGTAGTCGGTCAGGCCAGCCAGATCCATCTCCCCGCGGGTATCGACCTCGATTTTACCACCGCCGTCCAAGTGCCAGATCACGTTTACGTAAACGTTACTCTGGTCTTCCTTGGTAGGCTGCTCCGCTGATTTTGCAACCGGCAGGACCACCTCCTGGTTCACCTGCATCACCTGATCGGTCGCGATGGTCATGAAGAACACCAGCAGCACGAGCAGGATGTCGATCATCGGGGCGATCTGGAAATCCGGATCTTCCTCGGGGAGCGTTCGGGTCTTAGCCTTAACGGCTAGGAGTTTTTTGTGGGAGGCCATAAGGCAGTTTACCAGCTAAGTACCGATCCGCAATGGGGGCAGGGCGACTGTCCCACAGTCACGGCACCGGCGCACACCGGGCAGCTTGCGGCAGCGGCTCCGCCCTGGTTGCCCATCATGGGCGATCCCGCCATGGGGGACATTGCGCGGGGAGCTCCGGCGGCTGCGAAGTTTTCACCGATCTGCATGCCGGCGAGCTCTTCGTAGGGAATATCCATGACCAGAGTGTTCACGATATCGTCGGCATACACGATGGAAGCCTGCGACATATTGCGGAACACGTAGTAGCAGATGAATGCGGGAATCGCGATGAACAGACCGGCTGCCGTTGCGAGGAGCACCTCGGAAATCTTGCTCGACAGGCCTTTCGGGTCGCTCATGCCCGACTGACCCAGCACTGCGAACGCGCCCATCATTCCGATGACGGTTCCGAGCAGCCCGATCATGGGGCTTACGACACCAATAACCGAAAGGTAGCTATTCCGGGTGCGGAGCAGCGTGGCCTCGCGCAGACCGTGTTCGGAGAGGGCGCTCTCGACTGCATCCTTGCCGCGGCCCACACGGCCCAAGCCGCTCCTCAGCACGTTCGCGAGGTAGTTGCGGTTCGCGTTGCAGGTTTCCCAGGCTTCCTGGTAGTTGCCGGAGGAGATGAGCTGGCGGAGGCTGTCCACGAGTGGTGGCGGGGCGAGCTTGTCCTTCTTCAAGGACAGCGCGAGCTGGATGATGAGCGTCACCATGACAATCGAGGTGACGAGAATACAAACCCAGATAAAGATGATGAGCGGGCCGCCGTGGAGAATCGTCTTGATGATCGACTCCTCTGCGACAGGGGCCGCCGGAGCCGCTTGAGCATAGGCACCTGCGGTAGTGAGCAGGGCGATTGCAAGGGGCATCAAAGCCGGGAGAAGACGACGAATGGGTGACTGGATCATTGGTTCAGGTTAGTGAGGTAAAGGGTGGTGGAGATTGAGGAGGGTGGAGGTGTGTCAGGGAGTCGTAACGTTTTTTTTGCGCAGTTCGTCAATCCGCTTTTGCGCTTCTTTGACGATTGTTGGCTCTTGATAGAAGATTGCCACCGTCCGCGCGTAGTTTTCCATCGCCTCGGGCAGTTTGTTCTCGCCCTCCGCGCATTGGCCCAAAACGAAGTATGCCTGGCCGTAGATCTGGCTTTCCGCGCGCGTCACGTTCTTCTTGGTCAACGCACCGGTCACAATGCCGGATGCAATTTCCCGGGCTTCGCTATAGCGCTTCTTTGCAGCGGCCAGCCGCGCCTTGCCAATCTTCGCACCCTCGGAATTGGTGCCACCATAGAGCCGCTCGAAATCCACGAACGCCGCCTCCGCCTCGGGAAGCTTGTCCAGGCTCACGTAAATATTGCCGAGCATGCCGGTGGACTCCTGCGCCCACGCAATCGGCAGACCCTTGAATCGATCGGTCACCGCTTTTACCAGCGGCAGGGCTGCTTCAAAATTTCCGGCATCGATGGACTGGCGCGCGCGCGCGACTTCCGCGGGTGGTGCCTTCACGACTTTTTGCACCTGCGCGACATCGTAGCCGACCTCGCCACTGGCATCCCGCACCATCATACGGTTGCCCTGCATGCCGGTGATGAGCACGCCCTGCAAAGTGCGGACGGGCTGCCCCGCAGCGGCGGGTTTGAGTTCTACCATATCCGTCCCGGCAGGCTGCTGGGCGGACACAGGGGTGTGCATGAATGCGGAGGCTGCGGTGAGCAGACCGATCATGGCAGAAAGGAGTTGCCGGGGCTGGAACATGGCACTTAGGTTCATGCGCTAATTTTTTTCGTCGAACGGGAGCGCAACCTACGCAACACCGTTTTACGAACGCAACCCCGAATCTCTAATTTCACGACAAAATCATGGTAAATACACTCCGCCACTTCAGCAAACCGATCATGCTCGTAATCACGGTGATCATCATTGTGAGCTTCACCGTATGGGGTCCCAACATGGGATTGGGCGGTGGCGGCGCCACGCAGATCACGGTTTATGGCAAGCCGGTGACGGTGGATCAGTGGATGCGCCAAAAACGCAAATTCCAGATCTATGCGCGCCTCGGCGGACAGTATGCACGCAGCCTTGACCCGCAAATGGACGGACGCGGCATCACCCGCTCCATCGTGTTCGAGCACGAGGCCGACCTCCTGG
>JAYUWZ010000680.1:0-3386 GCA_043753265.1 Verrucomicrobiaceae bacterium | reverse complement strand
TGCCGACGCAAAAGCCGCCGAGGCAGCCGGGGCATTCTCAGTGCTCATGGAACTGGTCGTCCCCGCAGTCGCAAAAGAGATCACAGCAACCATCACCGTTCCCACGATCGGCATCGGCTCCGGCCAGGATTGCGATGGCCAGGTCCTGGTAATCCACGACCTCATCGGCCTCTTCCCCTGGTTCACCCCAAAATTCGCCACCCCCCGCGCCACCGTAAGCACCGAAATCACCCGCGCCGCAAAAGAGTTCATCGCAGCAGTAAAAGCCCCGGCAGGAACGTGAGTCTGGAGGTAATGATACACATCCCTGCGCAAACTTTTGGAATGGTGCCTCACTTGCAACTGGAGATCATCGAAAGAGCGGGCGAAGCCTTGGACTGCGGTGGCATTCGAACGGAGTGAGAAAGCCTGCGAAGCAGCCCGAAGGGCGAGCGCAGCGAGGCAAAGTGTAACGGCGACACCGCCTTCGCTTTGCGAAAGGTGGTTCATCATAGGCAGCCAGCGTTCGCACCGAAACGTCCATCACGTCCATCCCGGCCCAAACACCTCCACATCCACCCCCGGCGAAGCAATCACATGATCCGGCCCGCCCGACCACCCAAGCCCCGCCGGAGCCAGCCCCTCACAGCTAATCTCGAAGGACTCCACCCCGACCAGCGGATACGGCGCATGATGCACCTGCCCTCGCAGCATCCGCCCCTCGTGCATTGAGTAGAGAGTATATCGCTCAAGCAGAAAAAACTCCAACGACCCCGCCTCAGCGACAGGCAAAGCGCACGTGCGACGATACGCAAACTCCGCGCTAAAAGCTCCCCCAAGCCGCCGGCTGCGATACCGCAACATCCCATCCCGCCCGCTGCCAGCCTTCATCGAAGCATGAAAGTACGGCAGCCCAAACTGCATCCGGGCAAGCCACACCGCGAGAGGCTGGCTGCAATCCAGCGAGTAAAACCAAACCCCCGGCACCCCGCGCGCGTCATGCACATACGTGCGCACATTCAGCTCAAGAAAATAAGAGATCCACGGCAGCGGCGGCAGCGAAACCGGTCGAATGTTCCGCATGTGAAACGGCACCACGCCCACATAGGCGCGGCCCTCGTGGGTATCCACCGTGAGCCCTGCAGGCAGCGTGCGCTGGATTGCCTCCGGCTCCACTTCCCAGTGGGCAAAAAGCAGATCCGTCCACGTCTGAAACATCAGCGCCGCCGCAGTGGGACGTTCCCGGCAGGCGAGGCGCTGTTCCAGTGTGGGCATGCGCTACCCGCTACTCGCCGGCAAAGAAGCCCACGCGCCGGTATTTTTCATACCGCTCGGCGAGCAGCCTCTCCATGGGGATTTGCTTGAGTTCGTCGAGTTGGCGCTTCACCGCGTCACGCAGATTCTCGATTGCCTTCTCCTGGTTCTGGTGCGCCCCTCCGAGCGGCTCGGGGATTACTTCGTCCACGAGCTTGAATTCCTTCAGATCCTTCGCCGTCAGTTTCAGCGCCTCCGCCGCCTCCGGAGCGTGTTTGCGGTGCTTCCACAAAATCGCCGCACAACCCTCCGGGCTGATCACGGAGTAATACGCGTTCTCCAGCATGAGCACGCGGTCGCACACGCCGATACCCAGCGCGCCGCCGCTGCCGCCCTCGCCGATGACGACCGCCACCGTCGGCGTCTTCAAAGTCATCATGTCGCGAATATTCACCGCAATGCTTTCCGCGATGTGCCGCTCCTCCGCGCCAATGCCAGGATACGCACCCGGGGTGTCGATAAGCGCCACAAAGGGCATCGAAAATTTCTCCGCCATGCGCATCAGGCGCATCGCCTTGCGGTAGCCCTCCGGGTTGGCGCAGCCGAAATTGCGGTGGATGTTTTCCTTTGTATCGCGCCCTTTCTGGTGCCCGATCACCACGCACTTGTGGCTGCCCACCGTGGCGAGGCCGCCAGGCATCGAGTGATCTTCCCCAAACCGCCGATCACCGTGGAGTTCCACAAAATCGCTGAAGGAAAGCTGCAGGTAGTCGAGCGTGTAGGGCCGGGCCGTGTGCCGCGCGATGAGCACGCGCTGCCACGCTGTGAGGTTGGAATAGACCGTGCGCCGTGTTTCCTCGACCTTTACCTCCATCCGGCGGATTTCCGGATCGAGGTTCACATTGTGGTCGCGGCTGTGGCGGCGCAAGTCATCTAGCTTTTGTTCGAGTTCCACTATCGGTTTCTCGAAATCGAGCGGCTGCAATTTCATCGTTAGTCCATCGTCACGGGCGCGCCCTTGGGAATCAAGATCGCGATTTCAGAAGCGTGCGCTGGCGCGAGGCCGATGGACGCGCCATCCGGCCTCGGTCCGGTCCCGCTCTCGGCGTTGTGCGAGTAGATTCCGTGGCCGGGAATGCTCAGTATCAAAACGTGCGATGCCGCGAAGAAGCCCATGTCTGTTGGCTTTGCGCTCGCCCCACGCTCGCCGAGCGCGCGTTTGTCGATGACCCGGCCAGTCTGCTTTGGCAGAAAAATCGGATTGGGTTTATTGCCTCCGGGCCACGAAAGCGCCGGATAATGGCGAAAAAACTTTTCACCATTCGTGACCACTACACGGCGGGTTTTCTGCCGCAGGAGGATGCGAAAGTCGCAATCCGGCGCGAGCAGCTTCTGCCCGGGATGCAGCACATCGCTGCGCAGTTTGTTGAGCTGCACGAGCATTTCCACGGAAAGTTTGGTCCTCAGGGAGACCCTGCTCAGCGAGTCGCCAGGCTTCACCACATACGTGTTGCTGTCGTCCATTTTCGCCGCAAAGAACTCCTCGCTGTTGATCTCGCCGATCACATCCAGCGCCGCATCCTTCTTTTTGGTCTCGGGGAACTCCTTCAGGAAGCGCTCGAATGCAGCCTTCGCCGCAGCGGAGGTGCTGGTGCGGCGAATCTCCTGGCAGCGCGCAAATTCCTCGATGCTCGGATCGGGCGGTGGGGTGGGGGCGGGGAGTTTCTTGTCGGCGGCCAGGCGCTGCTGCGGCTCGAGGTAGAGCGTATGGACAGCGTAATAGGCCCCGCCAAAAATGGCGGATGCAAGAATCGCAATAATGAACAGGCGAATGATCACAGGGACTGGAGAATACTACGCTGCGACGCAGCTCTTGAATACGCCCGCAACGTGACGATCTTTCAAAGCAGGTGAAATGCCCATGGCTGGCAGGCTGATGAAGTGTCGCGCCAAGGGCGCGCAAGAGCATAGCCTAGGTGCCAAGCGAAGCGCGGCCCTAGTGCATCGTCATGCGTGAAATGATGGGTAGAATTTCGCGAGTTTTGTGCGGGCATTTGAGGTAGTGAACTGCCACTGGATTTGTTTTGCGGATTGAGAGCGACGAGTCTGCCAGGCCTCTAATTCGCGGACCAAGGTGGCGAAGTCGGGGATGC
>JAYUWZ010000679.1:0-3388 GCA_043753265.1 Verrucomicrobiaceae bacterium | reverse complement strand
ATGAGTTCGCGTCACCGTGGTTTACGAGTGGATGCAGTGAACTTCATGGGATCCCAATGCTTTTGAATTCCACGGGATCTTTCAGTCGCCTAAAGCTCCTTCAAGATGACAGCGATTAGGGAGGTGAGACAGCGCAAACCTACTGCGGTGCGGGTGCGCTCTCGAGCGCAGGCGTTGTTGGTGCAGGCAAAGGCTTTGCCAGGACAGGCTTCGCGGGCGAGGTGGCTGCGGCAGTCGGCGCGACCGGTGCAATGGTCTCCCCCTTGAGGAATTGGAGAAAGCCATCTTTCGTAGTTAGCACCACGGAGGTTTTGCTGGTAAACGAGGTGCGGTACACCTCCAGCGTGCGAATGAATGTGTAAAACTCCCGCGCCTGCGCACTTTGATTGTACGCCGTGGCGTAGATGGAACTCGCGTCGGCGTCGGCCTTGCCCTCGACGGCCTGGATTTTCCGGTAGGCCTCGGATTCCATTTGCTTCAGGTCCTTCTCACGCTGGCCGAGAATCTTTGCGGCTTCGCCCTCGCCCTCGGAGCGGTAGCGGGCGGCGATCTGCTGACGCTCGCTCACCATGCGCTGGAAGATTTTTGCAGCGACTGCGGGGTTGTAGGTCACCCGCTTGAGGCGCATGTCCATCAGCTCGATGCCGTATTCCACGAGCTTGGGCTTGGATGCGGCGAAAATCGCCGCCTCCAGCTTCTGCCGGCCGAGGGTGATGGATGACAGACCGGTGCTCAGCGCCGCCTCGCCCATGGTGGGATCGGAGACTGGCTTGCGTTCCTTTTGCGTGCGGACCAGCTCAACGAGGTTGTGCGAAGCCACAGTGTTGCGCGTCTCGCTGCCGAGTACGTCGCTCAGGCGGGAGAGCGCGCTACGTTCATCGCGAAGGCGGATGAAAAACTGCTGAGGGTCAGCGATGCGCCACCGGGCAAATGTTTCGAGCGAGATGTACAGCTTGTCCTTCGTCGGCATCTCGGTCACGTCGCCGTCCCACTCGAGCACGCGCTTTTCGAGGCGGTTTACGGTCTGGACGAATGGCACGCGGAAATTGAGCCCGGCCTTGGTGATGGGCGTCCCGATGGGTTTGCCGAACTGCGTGATGATCACCTGATCCGTCTCGTGCACCACATAGGCGGACGTGAAGAAGAAGAGGGCGGCGAGAAGGATGAGGAGCGCGGCGACTGCGGATTTGATTTTCATGGTGTTACCGGGTTGCGGGTTTGTCCGCGTCAAGTTGGAGAAGAGGGAGGATGCCCTTGGCGTTATCGTCCAGGATCACCTTGCGCTCAAACATGGGCATTACGTCGCGCATGGTTTCGAGATACAAGCGCTGGCGCAGGATTTCGGGGGCTTTGAGATACTCGGCGAAGAGCGCGGTGAAACGCTCGGCATCGCCGCGGGCCTCGTTCACGCGCTTGGTGGCGTAGCCCTCGGCTTCGCTCAGCCTGCGCTCGGCCTCGCCCTTTGCGCGGGGGACGACTTTGTTGTACTCGCCGTTGGCGACGTTGATGGCCTGCTGCTTTTCCTGCTGGGCTTGGTTCACTTCGTTGAAGGAATTCTGCACCGGCCGGGGCGGCAGCACGTTTTGCAACTGTACCTGCATCACCCGCAGCCCGAGCCCGTATTTGGTGATGAGCGTCTCCATGCGCGCGAGCACCTCCACCTCGATCTCCTGGCGGCCGATGGTGAGCACTTCGTCGATGGTGCGGTCGCCGACCACCTCGCGCATCACGGCCTCGCCGGCATCGCGCAGCGTCCACTCCGGCTCCTTTACGTGAAAGAGGAATGCCTTGGGGTCGTCGATGCGGTACTGCACAACCCACTCGACGGTGGCCATGTTCAGGTCGCCGGTGAGCATGTTGCTTTCGGCTGCCGCGTCATCGGGATACTGGTTGTCGTTCGTGCCAGGGGCGGAGGAGGTGCCGAATTTTCGGGAATCAAACCCAAACTCGAGTTTCAACTGGCGCTGGGCTGGGACGATGGTGACCTGATCAATGCCGAATGGGAGCTTGAAACGCAGGCCGGGATTGATGGTTTCCGAATACCCGCCGAAACGCGTGAGCACGCCCACCGAGTCCGCCGGGACAGTGACGAAGCTGGTGAAGATGAGCGCAGCGACGGCCACGCCGATGACGCCCACTCGCGCCCAGAAGAAGGTGGAATCGGGCACGGAATTGCGCCAGTCGGAAAAAGGGTCGTCTTTCGGCATAGACCCCCAGTTATAGCGCCGTTTGGCGAAGTGTCATTAAAGGTTGTGGGTGAGGGAACGTGAATCGTTCCTGTTACGAACAGTTGACGTTTCCCTCAGGCTGGCTAACGGGTGCGAGGCAGATGCGCTAATACCCGGCGCCTGCGCCGCGTAGTTCTCCTTAACACAGTCACTTCGTCCATGCACTCCCATCGACTTCTTCGCCGCCTCTTTATCCCGCTTGCAAGTCTCATGCTGCCGCCGGTTCTCACTGCGGCGACCATCGACAAGGCGGATAACGCGACCAATCTCGACCAGGCGGGGAGCTGGGCGCTCGGCGTGCTGCCTGCCACGACCGACGTCGTGCGCTGGAACAGTATCGTGACTGCGGCCAATACAGTGACCCTAGGGTCGGACCGCACTTATGCGGGGTTGATCATCGCCGATCCAGCCGGGCTCGTGACGCTCAACGGCAATCGCGTGCTCCTCGGAGCCTCCGGCATCGACATGTCGGTGGCGACGCAGGATTTGACGATTAATTCACTCGTCACCGTTTCCGCCAACCAGCAGTGGAATCTCGCTGCGGGCCGCACGCTCACGGTCAATGGCGGGCTCACCGGATCGGCGGGCGTGGCGACCATCAATGGCGGGACAGTAATTCTCCAAGGCACCGTGGACAACAATACGGGACGCTTCGCCATTGGCGGCACGGCGCTCAATCCCGGCCTGCTTATCATGGGAAAGACACCCAGCAGCGCAACGATCCACGCTGTGGCATCCAATGATCTCGCGCTGACGATCAGCGCATTTGGCACGGCGCGCCTCAGCGGCACAGGCGGCGACCAGATTTTCAACAACTCGGAGGTGAACATCGACGGAGGCACCCTGGACCTGAACGGGCTCACGGAGTCGATTGACGGCCTGCTCGGATCGGCAACCGGCACAATTGGTAATAGCAATGCCGCCGCAGCCACATTGACCATTGGGGCAAACAACATCGCCACCGCCACATACGCGGGCACCTCGACGGAAACGGCGGGGACCATCGCGATTAACAAAATCGGCAGCGGAGCGCAGGTTTTCACCGGTGCGCTGGGCCATACGGGTGCGACGACTGTGAGCGCGGGCGCGGTGCGCTTTGAGGGGGCGGGCAGCCTGTCAAACAGCAACCTCGTATTGAACGGAGGAAACATCCAGGCCAG
>JAYUWZ010000678.1:0-3388 GCA_043753265.1 Verrucomicrobiaceae bacterium | reverse complement strand
TCGCGTCCGTTAATCTTGCCCGCGTTGCTGCCGGGCGTCGGGAGCTCCACGGTGGGCGTGCGGCCAAATTCGCCGGAGCAGATTACCAGCGTGTCCTGTAACATTCCGCGCTGCTTCAAATCGGTGAGCAGCGCCGCTATACCTTGATCGCATTCCCCAGCGAGCTTGCGGTGATTGACCTCTATGTCGTCGTGGTTGTCCCAGGGCTGCCCATCGCCGTGCCAGAGTTGCACAAAGCGCACGCCTTTTTCGAGCAGGCGGCGGGCGATGAGGCACTGGCGGGCCTGCGTGCCGGGACCGTACATGTCACGCACGTGCTGCGGTTCGCGGGTTACGTCGAAAGCGTCGGACGCATCCATCTGCATGCGGTAGGCTAGTTCGAAGGATTGCACGCGGGCCTCGAGTTGGGCATCCGCCTGGCGCTTTTTGAGGTGGTCGGCGTTGAGCTTTTGCAGCAGGTCGAGCTGTGCACGCTGTTCCTTCAGCGTGGCCCTCTCGTTGCGAATGTTCTCGATGAGTTCCTCGATCGTCTGCTTCCGGGTATCGACGTAGGTGCCCTGGAAAATGCCGGGCAGGAAGCCGCTCTGCCAGTTTTGGGATTCCTGGATGGGGTAGCCCGGGCAGAGGGATACGAACCCGGGCAGGTTTTGATTTTCAGTGCCAAGCCCATACGTAATCCACGAGCCCATGCTGGGGCGGGGGAGGCGCGAGTCGCCGCAATTCATCAGGAGCAGGGACGGCTCGTGATTGGGCACATCCGCGCGCATTGAGCGGATGAAACACATGTCGTCCACGTGCTGGGCGGTCTTCGCGAAGAGTTCGCTGACATCCATGCCGCACTTGCCGTATTTCTGAAACTTGAAGGGGGACTTGAAAGCCGCACCCGTCTTGCGCTCGGTGGGCAGCTTGGTCGGGATTTCCTTGCCGTGCCACTTGTCGAGCTCGGGCTTGGGGTCGAAAGTATCCACATGGGACGCGCCGCCATTGAGGAAGATGTGGATGACGCGCTTGGCCTTGGGCTCGAAGTGCCACGCCTTGCGCGGGGCGAGCGGGCTGGTGCTGGAAATCTGCGGATCTGCAGCAACCGCACCGGTGGGACCGAAGATGCTGCGGTCGCCGAATAACCCGCCCATTGCCAGCATGCCCATGCCCATGCCCGAGCGCCGGAGAAAATCCCGGCGTGTCAGGAAAGCGTGCTCAAGGTTCTGCGCGTGATGGTTCATCGAATGATTAATCTAACACATCCCACGACACTTAGGAACTGTCATGTGCTTCGAGATTCCCGGCTACTTCGCCAAGGTGCGGAGGTAGGCGTAAAAATCCGCCATCTGTCCGGGATCGAGCCCGCTAATCAGGCCTGGGGGCATGAGCGATGTGGGGCTTGCCACCTCGGATGCAATGTCGGTCTGCGAGATGCGCTCGGTGAGGCCGGGGCCCGTCTGGACGATGACCCCATCCGCGCTCACGAAAGCGACGAAACCGTTTCGCCGGGAGCCGTCCTTCAGGGTGAACAGACGCGCGCGGAACGCATCGGAGACCGCGCGATTCGGAAACTGGATGTCCGTCATCAGGTCCGGCGCGGAGAGCCTGGCGACCGGCCCTGAAACGTCGGGGCCGAGCGGCGAGGTGCCCGCATGGCAGGTCGCACATGCACGCTCACGGAAGATCTTTTCCCCGCGGATGGCGTCACCTTTGTCCCACGCGACAGGCTTCAGCGAGTCGACGAATGCTGCCGTGGTCGCAGGATCCTCGGGGGCCGGCCCCGGTTCCTTTGCATCCAGCAGCACGCTGTCCTCGGCACTGGGATTCTGCCGAAAGGCGTCGCGCAGCGCAGGCCGCAGGGCGATATTTTTCCACTGGGCGCGGAGGAGTGGGCGCGCATCCGCCTCCGCGGCCAGGAGCTTTACAAGTTCCGGGGACCATTCCAGCGTGGCGTCCGCCTTTGCCGCAGCGAGGTATAGCGCCGAAGCCCGCGAGCGTTGCTCCTTGGGCAGCACATCGACGAGGGGCAGGTGGCCGGGTGTGGCAAACGAAGCGTGTGCCAGCAGCGCGTCGGGCAGTGCGGGGTTGAGCTTTATGAGACGCGCGGCGACTTCATTGAGGCGCACAGGCCACATCTGTTTGGGGCGGCGATCCCCACCAGCGAGCTTGCGATCCAGATCGAGAATGGCATGTGCGATCTTGGCCGTGCGCTCCGGATTAGGCTCAGCGGGCATGCGCGCGGCGCAGGCGAGGAAATGGAAATCGGCGGTGACGGGCGACTTCCCGGTAATCTTCGCGAGGATGTTGTCCACATTGCGGGTGGAGTTGCTCTCCAGCATCGCAAGCAACCGTGCCGCCTCCGCGACCACCCGGTCGTCGAGCGAGAAGATCGCGTTTTCCGCAGTTGTAAAGGCTGCCACGCGTTCCTCGTTGGCAAGCCCCTCGGGTTTTGCGGGCTGATACGGCACGAATGCCTCCGCCTCCGCGCCTGAGAGCTTCCAGCCGCCGAGCTTGGATTGCGCCTCCGCGAGTTGCTCCAGCACAGCGGGCAGGGGAGGCTCGGGTTGCGCGAGGATTTGCAGGGCAGGGGAGTCGTTGCGCACGCCAGCCTCGATGCGAAAGATTGCGCCGCGCGTTTTGCGTCCGCCAATGCTGATCAGCAGCGCGCCGTCCTTCGTCTCCACGATGTCCGTCGGCGCAAACCCTGCGGTGCCGATAGGTTCGATGAACACCTCGGGCCGCGTGACGTACCGGGTGCCCTCCGCAGCAAGGGGCAGATGGTGGATGCGCCCAAACGTCCAGTCGGCGACAAAGAGCCCTCCATGATATTGCCTTGGAAAGCCGGTGCCCTTGTACACATGCACCCCGGTCGGTGAGCCGCGCCCCAGGTCTGCAAGCGCAGGCACGGTTTCCGGCATGTAGTCCGGCACCCGGAAGCTTCGCAGATACCCGGGCAGCCGCCACCCATGGTACCTGCCGATTTGCACGTGATATACCCGGCACCCCGAGTACCACGGCAGGAAGTAGTCGCGCTCGCAGTCGCTGTCGTAGGTGAAGAGGTCGCCGCTGGAATTGAAGTCGAAGTCGTAGGGATTGCGGAAGCCGTGCGCGACGACTTCGGTCGCGCGCCCATCCTTGCCGAGACGGATCAGCGCGCCGCCCTCGATCTTTTTCGCGGCGACGGTGAGGGCGTTGATCTGGCTGAGGTCGAACTTGCTGTCGTTCCCGCCGATCACATACCACGCGCCATCCGGGCCTTTGCGAACGGCGTGGCCACCGTGCTCGCCGAACGCCAGTGAGACCATTTGTTCCGGTGGACCGTCCGCGCGACCATCGCCGTCCGTATCGCGATAGCGCCAGAGCGCGCCGTTACCAACGAACATCAAATCATCGCCATCCGAGCACA
>JAYUWZ010000677.1:0-3389 GCA_043753265.1 Verrucomicrobiaceae bacterium | reverse complement strand
GACGAGCCAAAAGACGGCCCGGTCGCGCGAGGCATGCGGTCTTTGCGCAAGGGGGGCTTGAATTTCCTCGGCTGGCTGCTGCGCGGAGTCACGCATACAGGGCCCGCCAATGAAAAGGCCGGCCCTTTCGGGAAAATGCTAAAATGGGTGGGAGCACGTCTTGGGGCGCTCACGGAAGAAATGGAAAAGGCGCGCAAGAAGTCACTCCATCGGCTTCTGGAGCAACTGAAGGACAATCCCGATGAAGCGTTGAAGCACGCCCTGCCGCTCTCTTCGAAATCGCTCGACCGCGGCCGCCAGCCGCCTGGCGGCGAACTGGGCACACGGAACACGAACTTCAGCCTCGACCGCCTGCGCGGTGGCGGTCGCAGTGATAACTGGAATCTCGACGAACAAATTCGCGAG
This sequence comes from Verrucomicrobiaceae bacterium, assembly GCA_043753265.1. GTDB lineage: Bacteria > Verrucomicrobiota > Verrucomicrobiia > Chthoniobacterales > Chthoniobacteraceae > SXWH01. The sequence goes on along the minus strand of JAYUWZ010000677.1, from coordinate 2,984 downwards.
GATTTGCGGCAGAATTATATGCGTCTCGCCGAGCGTGAACGGCAGCTTGGGCGCTTCCGGCGCGCGGCCTACATCTACGCGGAGTTGCTTGGCGACCTGTCCTCCGCAGCCGCCGTGCTGAAAGAGGGCAAGATGTGGAGGGAGGCCGCAATCATCTACCGCGACCACCTGCGCCAGGCCATCGCAGCGGCAGAATGCTTTGTGGAAGCCCGCCTGCTACGGGAGGCCGTGGAAATCTACGAGAAAGAGCGCGCCTACGATTCTCTCGGGCGACTGTACCGGCAGTTGGGCGACAAGGTGCGTGCCGAGAAAGCGTTCCTAGCGTGGGTCGAAACCCTCAGATTTAAAGGGCTCTTCCTTGATGCGTCGAAAGTACTGCTACAGGAACTCGATGATCGCGAGCGCGCGCTCATGGTGCTGCTCACCCCCTGGCGCACGGAGCGTCCTGCCTCCGAGTGCCTGGACCGTTGGTTCGAGCTGCGAGCTACTGCCGGGGAGCACGTGGAGGCGCGCGCCCTGGTGCTGGAGCTTGGCTCTCCCACCCTCTCGCCGCAGTCTTCCGCAGCCGGGCTTCAAGCCCTGGCGCGCCTGCAAACCACTTACCCCGAGGCGGGGCTTCGCGCGTACGCAGAGGACATTGGCCGCCAGCAGATTGCCCGGGCGCTGGCGGGAACCGAGACGAAACGCAGCCGCGACTATGCACGGATGCTTCCGCCGCTTTGTCCAGCGGATCGGCTGCTCGCGCGCGACGCCCAGCGGTTCGCAAGCCGGGCGCTTCCTGCCCCAAAGATTACCCGCGCTCCCGTGCCCCTGCTCCTGCGCGCGCCCGCGGAGGAAACCACGCTGCAACTTCTCAGCTCACAGCAACTGCCCAAGGCCATCGCCACCTGGCGTGATGCGGTGGTCGCCGGAAAAGTGTGGCTCGCAGTGGGGACCTCCCAGCGCACCACTCTGGCAGTTGCAATTAGCGACGAGGGGCAGCAGACGCACGCAAAGTGGCAGGCTGGCGAACTGAATGATTTCGATACCCCGCTCCTTCTCTGCCCGCCTGCCGATGGCTTTCCCAACGCGCTGATTTACCACCCGACCACCCGTCTGGCAATGGAGGCCCTTGGCAGCGTCCGCATCGGCGCGCCATCCTGGCTGAGCGGCCCTGTCTTCAGTGCCACCATCAGCCATTCCACCATCTGGCTTTTGCGGCATACGCCCACCGGGCTCACGCTCTCCGGCCACCGCCGGGATGGCACGCTCGTCAACCAGCTTGCCATCGCGCCCATCATCCTGGAGCAACCGCCGGAGTGGCAGGAGGCCGTCGGCGGCATATTCCCGAGCCTTATCGCATTTGGCGAAGAACTGGCCATCGCCGTAGCCGATCGTGTGGTTGTCTATCTCTCCGCCGCACCGGATCGCATGGCTATCACGTCGTTCGATGGCCATGTGCTGAAGCTCATTCCCGGTCCCCGCTGGGCCAAGCCGCACTTTGCCGCCGTCTTTCGCGACCGCGTGGAAGTCTGCTGGCTCAATGGCTCCCGCATCGAGTCCCACTTCGCGCATAGGGAACTGGAAAACCCCTGCGCCGGGTTCACGACCGACGGCACACTTGTCATCATCGCAGGCACTACCGGCTACCTGGTGAAAAGCGACAGCCAGGGCAACCAGCAGCGCGCCCGCTTCTCGTGGGCCGGCTCCGCCCCTGTCAGCATCCTCCCTGCTGGCACAGCCCGCAGGTTTGCCGTGCTGGGTGCTGATGGTTACTTTACCACGTGGAATTTTTCCGCGAACGCCTTGCGGTAAATCCCTTGCGATGGTGAAAGTAGCGACATTGTGAAAGGCCGCAGACAATGTTTCCTAAATCGTCTATCTCTCATGAAGGGGTTGAACGGAAACGCCGCCCTAACGACCCAAATTCCAGCGATCCCGACCCCGCTCTGGGATAAAATCGGGCCTGTGGCCCTCCGCTACAGGTAGGCCGAGAGAAGACGTTGGCCCGGACTTGCTCTGAAAGTTAATTACAGGCTCTAGATTGAGCATGCTCGGATGCCCAAGCCACCCAAGCGAGCACCAATGCCGGCCGAGACGGGCTCCAGAAGATGGGGAGGAAGCTTCCTGAGCTGCAATTCCAGTTCTGGTTCAGACGCGCCACCCGATGCCTCCAAAGCCTTGAGCGCATACAACAGCGCACCCATGCTGTGATCCGCAAAGTGGGCTGTGGCTACCGCCTGGCCTGCTGCGCGCGCCGCCGCGATGGCCGCCTTGTCGGAAACTTGTCGCGCTACTGCGTGTGCGGCTACGGATGCCTTCATGGCCGCACCGGTCTTCACGTCCCCATTCGCCCACGCACGTCCTATCTCCAGCGCGTGTTTGGGACGAATGTCCTCACTGTGCCTGGCAAATAGATGCAGCACACGCTCGGCACAATCCACCGCCCAGCGCATCAGAAAAACGTGATCGCTCCTCTGCAACGGGCCCCCTCGATGCACTGCTACAAATCGTCTATCTCTCATGAAGTGGTGGTAGTGAGGTTGAAGGGCAAAACCGTATAGCGCTCCCAAGCTCAACGACACGGAACGGTTCGTTGCTGCCCAAGGGGAGGCGTTTCCAGTCGCATTGGTTACGAGTTCACCGTGTTGTTGATCGGGATGAATTTAGTCTACGATGTTGATTTCCAATGAACGTAGCGCGAGTGCGATGGATTGTCTCGTATCTGACTTTTTCCCAAACCAGACGCCGACGTTGAGCCAATATCGACCAGTCAGCATGGGGGCGGTCAAATGACGCCTGTAAGTGTGACGCCCGGGGGCCAGCACTACCTCCTTATCTTGTCTAACATCGAAATGATAGGTGCCCGGTTGGGTTAGAATGTCCGCGCCGAGCCAAACCTCAACTTCGATCCGTAAACGGCTCACTACGGTGTATTCTAGATGTAGTTCACATCCCATACGCACATCTGTCGGTGAAACGGTGAAGTCGGAAAACTCGATGGA
>JAYUWZ010000676.1:0-3395 GCA_043753265.1 Verrucomicrobiaceae bacterium | reverse complement strand
CGGGCGGTGGGGGCAGGCAGGGCAGTTTATGCTCGATTGCCGATACAATTATTTCCACGGACTGACGGGCGATGAGCACATCGATCTCGGTGGCGATGCTTACATTGCGTCGAACATCTTTGAGCGCGCGACCAAGGATGAATGGGTGAGCGCGTTTGGCACGGACCTGGGATACTCGAATGCGATCAGCTCCGGCGACAAGGGGAGCGGCACGACGATTATGGTCGTGCGGAATGTGTTCTTCGACCTCGACCACGCCATCAATTGCAAGGCAAGCACAGCGACGATCTTTGAGCACAACACCGTGGCGAATTTCCACGCGGACTATCTCTACACACCATCCACGCCGGATCAGGATGTGAAGATTGCGCCGATCAACTTCTTCGTACCGGAGGACGGTCCGAACCCGACCTACGGAGATGGGGCGTACATGGGTTTCAATCTTGTGAGCAATGTGCCGCGGCTTTTCTCAGGCGCGGATACACGGAAGATCAACGGCACGACGCTGGTGAACGACGTGACTACGAAGATCGAGTTTCAGCACAACCTGCTGGATCAACTGGGTACCACGGAGATTGGGGTGAACCATCCCGGTGGGGTTTTTGGTGGAACGTTTGGGCCGAATGCGGCGGGCGCGCCGGGCTTTGTGGATGCGGGGAACAAGAACTTCAGTCTCCGTGCGGATTCGCTTGCGAAAGGCACGACGCCGCACGGGTTTGATTTTGGAGCGAGCATTGGCGAATGGGCCTATGTGGTGAATGGCCCCGTGGAGGGCGGCACCACGGCTGCGACGACTGCGAGCTTCACCATTGGCGGGCCGGGAATCGTGGCCTACAAATGGCGGCTCGATGGCGGCGCGTGGAGTGCGCCGATCCAGATCGGCAGTGGCGGACTGCTGCCGCGTGCGACACCGACCATCCGGCAGGCGACGCTGAATCTGGCTTCGCTGACAGCCGGTGCGCACACGCTCGAAGTGCTGGGGCAGGACATGGCGGGCAACTGGCAGGATGCGGACCCTGCCCGAACCATTGAAGGGTTGCCGCAGGCGCTTCCCACGGTGCGGACCTGGACGGTGGATGCTGCGTTTGTGGCTGTGCGGCTGAGCGAAGTTTTTGCGGACAGCGCGACGTTTGCCGATTCCGTGGAGGTGCAAAACATGAGTGCAAGCCCTGTGAATCTCGCGGGCTGGGCGCTCTCGGATGATGTGGCTTCGCCCAATAAATTCCCGCTCAGCGGCGTGGTTGCGGCCGGCGGCTTTGCGTCGTTTTCGAGCACGGCGTTTGGGCTCGATAAGGATGGCGATACTTTGTATCTCTATCAGGGAGGAGTCTTGCGCGACGCGGTTGCGTTTGGACAGCAGATTGCGGAGATGTCGCTGGTGCGACATCCTGCCACGGGTGCATGGACGCTCGGCAATCCTTCGCCAAATGCCGTGAACACCACCGTGCCGGTGGGCGATTACTTGGGGGTGCGCATCAGCGAATGGCTGGCGAGCGGTGGGGCGCGCTATGAGGACGACTGGATAGAATTGCAAAACACGAGCGCCTCCCCAGCACTGCTTACAGGGCTGCACCTCACGGACAACCGGGCGGGGGATTCGGCGGCGTTTGTATTTCCGCCGCTCAGTTTCATCGCGGGCAATGGATTCCTGCGCTTGATCGCTGATGGTGAGAATGCCCCGGGACGCGTCCCCTTCAGCCTGGATGCAGAGCGCGAGGAGATATCGCTGCTCAATGGGGACGGAAGTGTGCTGGATACGGTTTTGTTTTACCCGCAGACGATGGACTTTTCCATGGGGCGCGATGCGAGCGGGGCTTATACATTTTACGAACTGCCTACGCGCGGTTTTGCGAACGGCACGAGCGATCCGGCTTATCTCAATGCGCTCGCGATTGTGCGGGGGCTGCGCATCACGGAATTGATGTACAATGCGGTGGGCGGGTCGGATTACGATTACGTGGAGTTGCGCAACGTCGGTGTGGATTCGTTTAACCTGAACGGTGCGAAATTTGTGGAGGGGATCACTTTCAACTTCGGCGCGCTGACGATGAGCCCCGGCGACACGGTGGTGCTCGTGAAACACACCACGCGCTTTCGCAATCGTTATGGAAATCTGCCGGTGATTGCGGGCACGTATGGCGGGCAGCTCGACAATGGTGGCGAGAAGCTGGCGATCCAGCTGCCGCCGCCTTTCGATGCAAATGTACTCACCTTTACCTACAGTGACGGGTGGTATCCATTGAGTGATGGGCTTGGGCGTTCCATCATTGTTCCCAATGCGGCGCTGGCTGCGGGCCTTTGGGAGGACAAGGATACGTGGGCTGCGAGTCTCCTGAGTGGTGGTGACCCGAGCGGCGTCGCTCCTCGCACAGATACTTTTGCAGGCTGGATGGCAGGCAATGCGGTACTGAGCGTGGGGCAGGATGCGGATCGCGATACGGTGGGGGGGATTATTGAATTTGCGCTGGGCATGGATCCCAACGATGCGAGAGGGCTGCATGGAATTGCAGGTCTGCCGATTGCGGGTGTCGCCGGGAATGGGCATGCGACGCTAACATTTCTGGTGCCGGAATATCTCCCGGCCACGCAGAGCTACGGGTTCCCGGATGTGACCCTGTCGGTGCAGGGTGCGTCTTCGCCCACGGGGCCGTGGGATACGATTGCCACGAAGAACTATTCGGGGAGCTGGTCGGGTACGGTCACGGTGTTTAGTCCTGAGGATGGATTTGTGCGGGTCACGGTGGAGGATCCGCTGGTGTCGGGAACTACGCGCTTTCTCAGGATGAGTGCTTCCTGGTTGCAGTAGGATTGTTCCGCACACTACCGCACTCCGAACACGCCGTTCGACTCAGGGAGCCGGATGCTTGATGGTGCTTACAACAATTGGTGAGCGTCGACATCCACCACCACGAACACGTCTTCGGGCAGCGTGAGCTTATCGAGCACGGTGCGCAGTGCGCGGCTGAGGCGGAGGATGGCGCTCGCACGGAGCGCCACGTGCCAGCGGTAGTTGCCGTGCGATTTTTCCAGCGGGGCGGGGGATGGGTCGCCTAGCGTCACGCCTGCGGGAAGGACTTCCTTGAGGCGGCGGTGCAGGGCCTCGGTGGATAATTGTGCGCGGCCCTCGTGCGGGGAACGCACGGTGATGAGCACGAAGTGGAGAAACGGGGGCTGGTTGTTTTTCTGCCGCCACTCGATCTCCTGATCGAAGAAGCCGTCGAAGTCGTGATGGCGGGCGAATTGGATCGCCGGGTGAAAAGGTGTGTAACTCTGCACAATGACCTCGCCCTCCACATCGCCGCGGCCCGCGCGTCCTGCGACCTGCGTGAGCAGCTGGAAGGTGCGCTCGCTCGCGCGGAAGTCGGGGATGTGTAGTCCCATGTCGGCATTCACAA
>JAYUWZ010000675.1:0-3400 GCA_043753265.1 Verrucomicrobiaceae bacterium | reverse complement strand
GCCATTGGCGAGCGTGTGGTAGAGGGCTACGACACCGCCAGAGCCATTGAGTGCCCAGCCCGTGTTGGTGGGACTGGCCGGGAGTAGCGAATTGCAATAGACCACCAGGGAGCCGCCTGCAGGAATCGTGGTGCCTGCCGGAATGACGAACTTGCGAGGCTGGGATGTGTTGTTGCTGAGGCTCATGTCGCTCGCGTCAAACGTGATCTCCGCAGTGTTCCGAAGCTCGATCCAGCCGGCGAAACTTTCGTCGGGATTTTGCAGGGAGGCATTGGTGGACAGGACTTCATTCAGCACGAGCGGAATATTCCCGGTGGACTGGATGGTGGTGGCCGTGAGTTTCATTCCCCACGTCACGTCGCTGCTGGAAGAGGGCTGGCTCTGATCGTTTACTTGATGCACTTCTGCAACGAGCACGTTGTCGCCGACCACCAGGGCCGAGGTCGGAAATGGAACCGTTTCAATGGAGACCTCTGGTGCGCTGCCGCTGGCGCGTGTGGAGTATTCCACTATGCCGGTGCCCATGCGTACCCGGGGGAGTTCCTGCCCATTGAGATAAAGCACCACGCCATCGTCACACATGATCTTTGCGGTCAGGGTGGTACCTTCAACCGGGCCGGAAAAATTGAAGTGGGTGCGGAAATAGTAGGTTTGGTAGGGAGTCGTATTGGGCGCTCCGACGGTGGCGGGGGGAAGAAGCGTGGTTTTTGCGAAGCCGTCCGCATTGGCGGCGATATTTGCGCTTTCGATGTAAAGGACACCGCCCCCGGAAGACCAGGCGCTGTCATCGAATGCGGGTGCGGTGAAGGGATTGCCGGAGCCATCGTTGGCCGGGGCGGCGGATGCGTCTGCGAAGTACTTCCACACCTGATTGGCTGTCACCATAGTGGTGGTGCTGCTGCTGGTGGTGCCGGTGGTCGCGGGGTTCGGGCCAGCCGGGGTGGGCTGGGTGAAGAATGCGACGGCACTGCTGCCATCGGGAGTCCGGCCCTCGCTCACGTCGGTGCGTTGTGGTCCGTAGATCACATTATCGATGAGATGCAGTGCGGAGTCGAAGAGGCCGATTTCGCCTTGCAGCGCCTCGAGCTTGAAATTCACGTGATCAGGGCCCTGGCCTGGATCGCTGTCGGCTTTGAAACTGATGAAACCACCGGGCGGGATGAATGTGAGCTGGCGAATCTGGTGACGCTGGGGCCAGTCGCTCGGGTTGTCCGTGAGGTGGCAAAGGCCGACATTCACCGGGAGGCTGGAGGGGTTGTGCAACTCGATGAAGTCGGTCGAGCTGAGGACAGCGGAATCCGCCAGCCATTCGTTGATCACCACGGAGTGCTTCGAGGCTGCTGCAGCGGGAATATTCGCCGAGCCGAAGCTGGGGCGGCAGAGAGCCCAAGTGCCGTCACCGCACCGGCCCACGGAGTAGTCGGGCAATTGGTTTCCAAATGGGACAGCGTCGGCGACGCCGCCGCCAGCCGTGACACTGCGGGTCAGCGTGAGCGTGTCGCCACCGGCCTTGAGGCCAAAGCCGGTCTTGGGTGCCGGCACGCTGCCTGAATTGCTGGCATAGATGACGAGGTAGGCCCCTGGCGCGAGCATGGTGCCCGACGGGATGGTGTATTTGTAAGGAAGCGCTGTGTTGTCCGTAAGACCCCAGCCGCCGATGGCAGCGGTCTGAGTTCCGGCATTGTGCAGCTCGATGATATCGGGGAACGCGGTGCCGAAGTTGATGGTCTCGGTATTGGATGCGAGCACTTCACTGATCTGGATTCCGTTGGTGGACCCTGGCGGAACGTAGGCGGTGTCCACGGTCCACGTGGCGCTGCTGAGCCGTGCGCTCGTGCCGAACGCGGGGTCGTCCTGATAGAATCCGGCGTCGTTTTTGCCCACGACATCCACGGTGTGTACGCCGTTGGCAAGACCGGAGAGGCTCAGTGGAGAAGTGATTGGCGACTCGGCACTCCATGTGCCGCCATCGAGCCGCCACTTGTAATGAGTCCACCCAGAGCCTGCGGGAAAGGTGCCAGCCGCGGAGGGGATGCTGCTGCCCGTCATCAGGGTGCCGACCGTGATGGTGGCGCCAGTGGCGTTGGTGGTGCCGGATGGCACGCCGCTGATGCTGACACCGAGCGGACGGCTGCCGCCTTTGTCCGTGCCGTTCGGTCCGGTGCCAATGGCGGGAGAGCATGCATCAAGGCCAAACTGGGCGCGAATCACCGGCACGAGGTAGCGGAAATTCGTATCCGTCGGCGTAATAATTTGCGGATTGTTCAGCAGGGCGTCGGCGACGGTGTTGCCGCTGCCGGGGCCGGTCCACGGCATGTTGAGGAGGTTGTTATTGAAGGTCACCGTGGACGTTGCGGGCACATAGTTGCGCACGAGTGCCTCGGCAGAGTGAATCACATTCCCCTCCACGTACATGCCAGCCGCCCCGGGGACCTGGTGGTCTGCGAAATTGAGCACTGCAGGCTGGAAGCCGACGGCAATCTCGTCGCTGCCCCGGCTATTTTGGTCCACCACGGTGTTATTCAGGAAAGTGTAGAAATTGCCCTGCTTGGCAGTGGCCGCCTGATCCACGTCGTAAAACAGATTTCCAATGATGGTGACCTCGGAGGTATTACCGCTATCGCTGCCGCCACTCACCGCGCTCGCGGAGTCCGGAGTGCCGATGCGGTGCACGTGCATGAAAATGTTTCCCTCCACCCACGTATCGGTGCCGTCGACATCGAGAATGTCGTCATCTCCGCCAATGCAGACATTGTTGATGAACTGGAGGATCGGGGAATTGCGGTTGCCGCCCGTGAAATCGAACGAGTCGCTGTAGCCCACTGGCTTTCCGAAGTAGCAATCGCGTACGATGCCACGTCCCCCGGCCTTCACACCGAGCGTGCCGTGCACGAGCTCAAACACACCGGTGCCGGATGGGAAAATGCAGTTGCTCACCAGGAATGACGCGCCGTCGAGCGACAGGTATTGCCGGGCGCGGTTTCCGAATTGCAGATAATCGAGCACCACATCGCCCGCATTCACGTCGATGGCGTCCGCGTCGTTGCCTTCGATGTAGGCGTGGGCGATGCGGGTCTGTGGAGTGCCCGCCGCGCCGTTGATGATGATTCCGCCCCAGGTATAGGATGCCCCGGGAGGCAGCATGAACCGGATGGGCTGCGACTCGGTGCCCTCCGCGAGGAGCCGACCGCCGCTTGCCACGGTGAAGTTCACGGTGAAGTTCACGGTGACGTTCACGGTGCTGCTTCCCAGCCATACCGTGGTGCCGGGCTCGATGGTGAGAGTCGCGCCGCTTGCGATGCTGAGCGAGGCATCCACGCGGTAGGGGCCATCGGCTGCGGTCCACGTGGTGTTTGCAGCGATGCTGCCGCTCACCGTCACTTGCGAGGCGTCGTCAAAC
>JAYUWZ010000674.1:0-3407 GCA_043753265.1 Verrucomicrobiaceae bacterium | reverse complement strand
GCAAAGCCTCGCTCGCACTGCGCGAACTGGAGTCTGTCTTTGTGCACGAGCGCAATGAAAAGATGCAGCTTCCCGAGGGGTGCATCGACTGGCTCATCAACAAAATCAAGCCACAGCCCGAGGTGTCGCGGCTCGTTGAGCGGCTCATTAACCACACCGCGCTGGTGCCCGATTTGGAGACCGCGCTGCGCGTGTTCCCACTGCTTCGCGGTTCGTCCATCGTCACGCTCGCGGGCGAAATCATCAGCGGGTTCGGCATTCTCTACGGCGGCGCAAGCACGACCGATGGATGCAATTCCATTCTCCAGCGCAAAAACCAAATCGCCGAGTTGGAGTCCGAGGCCGCCATGCTCCGCGAACAACTCGCCGAACTCACGCAGCGCTTCGAGCAATCCACCGCCGCAGTGGAAAATGCGCAGCACGCCATCACCGAGGCGCGCGAGGAAAAGCAAAACGCCACGCTACAAGTGTCCACCCTGCGCAACCAGGTGCGGATGCTGGAACGCGAGCAGGCGGAGGCCGGCAAGAAGACGCAGTCGCTCGACTGGGAGAAGCAGGGCGCGGAGGCCCGCCTCGCGGAGGCTACCATGCGCATCGGCGAATTCGAGGCCGAGCTGCGCAGCGCGATGGAGCAGTTCGAGAGCCTCATCTCCCAGCGCTCCGAGGCCCAGCAGGGCCTGGAGATGCTGCGCGCGCAGGAGAGCGAAGTGTCCGCCGACCTCAACGAGCTCAAGGTGAAAGTGGCCACCGAGCGCCAGCGCCACTCGCTGCTCCACCACCAGCGCCAGCCCATGGAGGCGCGCATCCAGGAACTCGAGAAGGTCATCGAGGAGCGCCAGCACGATATTTCCAGTTACGATAATCGCGTCGCCGCGCTGCACGCGGAGAACTTCGAGATCGAATCCAACCTGGAGCGCCTGCGCGGCACCATCGGCGAGGGCGAGGCAGCAGTCTCGACCTTGAAGGAAGAGCGCGTGGCCGTGGTCGCCGCCGCCGAGGAAGCCTCCGAGCGCCTGCGCCGCATGCGCCGCGAGCAGTCCATCGCCGTGGAACAGCGCGGGGCCATCGAGGTGCGCATCACGCAGCTCGAGCTCAAGGCCAACGCCATCCACGATCACATCACCAAGCGCTACACGCTCGACCTCCGCGAATTCACGCCCGACAGCTACGCGCTCGCCGCCTGCCTGCGCGACGTGGGCAAGCGCATCCGCAAGCTGGAGGCGACCAGCGACGACGTGATGCCCGTTGCCGACGCCCCCGCCGCTCCGGTGGAAGGTTCCGAGATTTCCGCCGAGGAAGATGCCGCGAACCTCGCCGCACAGGCCGTGGATTGGGCACGCGTGGAATCACTCGTGCGCGAGTTCGACACCCGTCTCGCCGGCATGGGCCCGGTGAACCTCGACGCCATCGCCGAGTACGAGGAGCTCGAGCAGCGCCACGGTTTCCTCGAGACGCAAATCACCGACACCGAGAAGGCCAAGACCGAGCTCATCGACGTGATCAACAAGATCAACACGACCACGCGCACGCTGTTCGCGGAGACGTTTGAAAAGATCCGCGTGAATTTCCAGGAGATGTTCAAGGAACTCTTCGGCGGCGGCCAGGCCAACCTGCTCATGACCGAGGGCGACGACCCGCTCGAGTGCGGCATCGACATCATCGCCAAGCCCCCGGGCAAGCAGCTCACCACCATCTCCCTGCTCTCCGGCGGCGAGAAGACGATGACTGCCGTGTCGCTCCTCTTCTCCATCTACATGGTGAAGCCCTCACCCTTCTGCGTGCTGGATGAAATGGACGCCCCGCTCGACGAATCGAACATCAACCGCTTTATCAAGATTCTCGACCGCTTCGTCGGCCAGAGCCAGTTCGTGGTCATCAGCCACAACAAGCGCACCATCGCCCGCGCCGACGCCCTCTACGGCGTCACGATGGAAGAGCACGGCGTCAGCAAGCTCGTCGGCGTGAAGTTCCGCAACCGCGAAGACTCCGGCCAGAACAACGACATCCTCGGCACCAACAATCCCACGCCCATCCCCAGCGTGGCCGAAAGCTTCGGCAAATCCCCAAACCTACACAGCGAGCAAACCGAAAACTCCGGCAACGGAGCAGCGTAGAAGCCGCAACTTCTCACCTCTCTACCTCTCTACCTCTCACGTCGCCCTACTGCCTCGGCGGCTCCACCCACATCGCCCGGTTCCGGAAATCAAAAGTAGTCTTCCACCGAGAAAGCAGGTCGCTGCCAATGCGCGCGTCCCACGAGGTGCTCTCAGCCGTGTCCACAGTCAGGTCGCGCACGGGCACTTCGCCGAGGAATGCAAGGGGGAGTTTGAACTGGCGCCCGGAAGTCTCGCCACCGAGACCGATGGCCCGGTACGTCCCACCGCTCTCAGCCAGCGCGGTGAGACCGAGCTTTTTCACAGTGCGGGTGCTGAGAAAGATTTGGTCCTTGGCGCCAGTGTCCACCATGGCGGCGACAGTGCGGCTGCCGATGCGGAGGGGCACGTAGAGGAGCTGGCTCTCGATGGTGAGAGGAATGCGCCACGCGCTGGCCGGGGGCTGGAAGGCGGTGTGCCCGGAAAAGTAGAAGCGCTTGGCCGGGTAGTCGAAGGTGACGTGGTCGAACGCAAGGAAGACCGGGCAGCCGAGCAGGTTGATAGGCATGTTGCGCATGGGCAGCGGGCCATAGCGCACTGTGGTCTTGTTGCGGCGGACGAGGCCAGTGAAATCCCGCAACTCGATGCCGCCGATGTCCGCGTGTTCAAAGCGCGCGAGCCACGCGTCCTCATTGCCCCCGATGCCAGTGACGCTCACATTGAGATTCGCCGGGACGTAGGTTCGGCCCTTGCCGGCGAGCACCGAGTTGGCGTCGAAGATGCAGAGTTGCGCGCCGGTGTCGGCGAGCATGTTTACCTTGTGGCGGCCATTGAGCGTTACCGAGAGACCAGGCAGATCACGGTAGCTTTCAATCATGCGCACACTGAAGGGCTCAACAGGAAGGCTGCCTTCGAAGACGGAGAAGCGCATGCTGCGGCCGCCATCGGTGGAGACGCCGCCAAACTGGGCGTCGGTGAGCTTTGCGGCGAGGAGCCGGCGCTCGGTCATTACGCCGACCGGAGCCGACTTATAAGCGCAGCCAGCAGAGGCGAGGGCGAAGGCCGCGCCGAGTACGAGGGAGCAAAGCTGGCGGAGACGGGCTACCATCGGGGCAGAATGCGGCGCCAGCCTGGGTCCACGTGCTTGCGCATCTCGGCCTCGTCGTCGCGCTTGCGATACGGGCACTTGGCGTAGCGTTCACGACCGCGGGCGACTTGGTCGAGGTCGAGATCGACACCCAGGCCGGGACGGTCCGGGATGCGGACGCAGCCGTTTTCAAAAGCGATGCGGCCCCCGAGGACGATCTCGTCCTT
>JAYUWZ010000673.1:0-15571 GCA_043753265.1 Verrucomicrobiaceae bacterium | reverse complement strand
GATGGACCTCGCCTGCGCGCAGTGCCACGATCACCCAAGTATCAAGCCCTTCAAGCAGGCGCACTATTTTGGCATCGCCGCCTTCCTGCGCTCCACCGTGTTCGCCGAGGACAAAAAGGCAAAGCTCACCATGCTCACCGATGCGCCACCTGCCGAGGCGACGATGGAATTCAAGTCGGTCTTCAAGTCCAAAGCAGTCCGCACCGGGCCGCGTCTGCCCGATCGCGAAGAACTGGCAGTGATGGTGCACGCGAAGGGCGAGGAATTTGACACGCCACCAACCAAGGATGGCGTGCCCGGTGTGCCGAAGGTGCGAATCCGCCCCGTACTCGCGGCGGAACTCACCGCGCCGGACAACCTGCGCTTTGCACGCAACGCGGCGAATCGCTGGTGGTGGCTGCTCATGGGGCGCGGCCTCGTGATGCCGCTGGATCAACTGCACGACGAAAATCCACCCACTCATCCCGCCCTGCTCGACCTGCTCGCGCGGGGGTTTGCAGGACATCGTTTCGACGTGAAATGGCTCGTCCGCGAAATCACACTGAGCGGCGCCTACCAGCGCAGCAGTCGTGGCATCGCGGAAAAATTCCGCGCCGCCCAGATGCGCGGCCTTTCCGCGGAACAACTCACCGCCGCCATCACCCGCGCCACCGGCATGGAGGAGACACTGCAAAAGGCAAAGGAAGCTACGCCTGAGACAGCAAAATTTGACTTAAAGAAATACCTGACCACCCCCGGCACTCCACCACCCCAGACCGCCGACGGCGTGCGCACGCTCTTCGTCTCGACATTTGGAAATCCCCCGGGAGAACCGGAGGTGGAGTTCTCCCCAGGCGCCGCCCAGACACTGTTCCTGATGAATGAGCGTGTAATTCTAGACTGGCTCAAGCCTCACGAAGAAAACCTCGCCTCGCGTCTCGCAAAGCTGGAATCCACCGAGGCCGTCGCAGAGGAACTTTACCTGGCCATCCTCACCCGCCGCCCCACCGCCGACGAACGCGCAGAAGTAGCCACACACCTCACAAAAGCGAACACCCACCGCGAAACAGCCCTCAGCGAACTAGCCTGGGCCCTCCTCGCGTCAGCAGAATTCCGGCTGAACCACTAGCAGCAATGAAAGCGGTCAAACAACTGAGAACAAAAAGGCGGCGGGGCGCGCCTTGGAGTGCGGTGGCAGAGTGTAACGGCGACACCGCCTTCGCTGGGCGAACCAGTGTGACAGTAAGGGTGAGGCGTGTATTCGAGGCTTCTAAGACACCAGTTTATCGCAAGCTTCTCCCTCCCTCATTTCCCATCCAAGGCGTCCCTCTCCCTTCTAAGCCCCTATGACCAACTCCGCCTGCCATTCCCCGGAGCACGCCTTCTCCCGCCGCCAGTTTCTTGGCACCCTCGCGGGCGCAGGCCTCGGCACGCTCATGCAGCAAACGGTGGCAGAGGAAGCCCGCAAGCAAGGCAAGCAGGTGCTCTTCATCTGGCTGGACGGCGGATTGAGCCAATATGAGACTTGGGACCCAAAGCCCGACAGCGAATTCGGCGGGCCCTTCCGCCCCATCCCCACGAGCGTCGATGGCGTGCAGATTTCCGAGCTGATGCCCCACACTGCCAGGCTCATGCATCACCTGTGCGTGGTGCGCAGCATGGCGACGAAGGACCCGAACCACTCCACCGGCGTCGCGCGGGTGCAGCGGGGCGACCCGAAGAATCGCGGGGTGGATTATCCCTTTCTCGGCAGCGCGGTGACGAAACTTATGGGTGCGCCGGACAATGGCCTCCCGCCCTACATCTGGATCAAGCCGGGCACGGGCGGGTTCATCTGGCAGGAGGCGGGGTTTCTCGGCGCAAAGTATGGCGCGCTCGCGCTGGGCGATGGCAAGCCCCCCATTCACCTCGCACGCCCGAACGACGTCACCGAGCAGAGCGGCGAGGCGCGCAATACGCTGCGCCGGCTTGCAGATGCACGATTCAAGGCCGACCGCAAAGCCTCGGAGATCGACGCGTGGGAATCGTCCTTCGACATGGCACGCCAGCTCATGGCAAAGCGCGAACTCTTTGATTCCTCGCGTCTCGCGGAGCGCGACATCGCGCGCTATGGTACGCATCCCCTGGGGCGGCACCTGCTGCTCGCGCGCAAGCTCATTGAGGAAGGCGTGCAGTTTGTGAAAGTGACGAGCTACCACTGGGACACGCACGCGGACCACTTCAACACCGCGCGGCAAATGGTGCCGCAGCTCGACCAGCCCTACGCGGCGCTCATCGGCGATCTGCACGAACGCAGCCTGCTCGACCGGGTGCTCGTGGTGTGTATGAGCGAGTTTGGCCGCACCCCCACGATCAATTCGCGCATCGGCCGCGACCACTGGCCCGATGCATGGTCCCTAGCGCTCGCGGGCGCCGGGCTGCGCCGCGGCGTGGTTACGGGACGCACGACGAAGAACGGAGCCTTTGTGGAGGAGTCGCCATACGATGTCGGACACCTCTTCCACACGATTTTCCGCGCACTCGGAGTGAACCCCGTGCTCACCGAATACGACAACGACGGGCAGCCGCTGCCCATCGCCCACGAAGACTGCGCGGCCATCAAGGAGGTGCTGGTTTAGCCATGGCTGCTCCTGAAATCATCAAAGCCCATGCGGGCATCGCGTTCGAGACTCCCCGCCAGCTGACACGTGCGCGATTCAGTCCGTGCGGGAAGTTTGTCGTGGCGGGCGGTTTCGACCGCGAGGTGCATTGCTGGGACCTCGAATCGAAAGCGCACACCGCGCGCACCGGCCATACCTCGTGGATTGGCGCTCTGGCGTTTCATCCAGGCGAACCATTGCTGTATTCGGCGATTACCACGGGACCATTCGTGCGTGGGACTTCGCCAAACCGGAAGCTCCACCACTATTCACCATCGAAAATGCGCACCCCGGCGCGATCCGGGCACTGGCCCTGGTGGGTCCACTGCTGATTAGCGCGGGCGACGACACCTTGGTGCGCGCCTGGAATGCTCGCGATGCCAAGCCTGTGCGGGATTTTCCGGGCCACTTTGCCTCGGTCTTCGCGCTGGCAACCCATGGTGACACCGTGGCGACTGGCGATTTGCGCGGTGCCATCCGAGTATGGAAATCCGACGGCTCACTGCTCCGCACGCTCGACGCCTCCGCGCTGCACACCCGCAAGGAGGAGTTCATCGCGGATGTCGGCGGCGTGCGCTCTCTGGCCTTCAATGCCGACGGCACACGGCTCGCGGCGGGCGGCATCAACAGCGCCGAGAGCAATACGTTCTGCCCGGGTATTCCCACGGTTCTGGTGTTCGACACAACCAGTGGTGCAGTGGTGGCGACGCTGCATCTCAAGGGCAAGGGCGACGGGTATATCAACGGCCTGCGCTGGCTCGCAGATGGAGCACTCGCCATCGCGGGCGAACATCTCAATGCGCCGGCTCAGATTTCATTCTGGCGTCCGGAAAAAGAGGCGGTGGCCTTTCACTCACTGGTCGGCGAATCCGCCTACGATCTCGACCTGCATCCTGATGGCCTCCACCTCGTGGCACCGCATTTCGTGAGCAAGGGGAGCGGCGGCAACGGCGCGCGCAGCAAGCACCGCGACGAATACAAATGGAACTCCGCACTGGTGAGGGTGGTAAATCTCTTTCCCAAATCACCGGGAGGCAAATCATGATCCACGCCAGCCCTCGAATGGAGTCGTCGCTCCGCCCGATCGGATCAAACAGGAAAGAGGTTGCCAAATTGAAAAAAATCAACTGTTATCCCGCCGACTTTTGTCGGACCCATCCCTTTTCGACTACCCATGAGTGAATTTCTGAACCGCTTTAGCTTCCAGATGAGCAAGCTCACCACACAGGTGTGGCTTGCTGCTGGGGTGATCTGGTTTGCGGTGCTTCTGTGCGCAGTGTTCAGCATCCTGAACCAGCCCTTCAGCAAGAAGCAGCAGCTCGTGTGGTTGGTACTGGTAATTGGAGTGCCCATTTTAGGCCTTCTGGCCTATCTCCCTTTTTCGATTCGACGGGACGAACTCCCGACGGCTTTCCTCGGCCGCCCCACTGGCAAGGATCGAAAGCGCGCCGCGCGCCAGCTTGCGGCTCCCCGAGTGCCGCGCGCCTAGCTTCCAACCCATGACCACCCACCATTTCGCATTTGCACTCGCTTGTTTTGCAGGGATGAGCGCTACTTTTGCAGCTGAGTACGTAGGCAGCGACGTGCCGGGATTCACGGATAACTCCGGTCGGGTAGCCACCCCGACGGACAATCTCGCGAGAATCCCGAGGAACGCCTACGAGACCGAGCGGTTTGGTCTTCGCCAGAGCAGCCTCTTCCGGGACACAGGGGCGCCGTATTATAATTCGCTGAGGGACGTGCAAGTCACCCCGACGCTGAATGCATCGGAGTCGGTGACCTTCAGTGGCGCGGTGGATGTACCGGATTTCAGGGGCCGCTTCCCCCTGCTGCAGCGCGGCTTTGCGCCCGAGACTGCGGATCTGAAGATTGGGCCGCTGTATTTCAAGCTACGGCACCTAGGCGCAGCAGTGCTGCACAGCGACAACGTGTTCCGCGACGATTCGCGCAAGGAATCAGACACTCTGGCGGTTTTCAGCATTGGTGGCCAGGTCATGGCGCAACTCTCAGAGGGCTTTCGCATCGCGATTGCGGGAAATTTTGTCTACCTGCCCTTCGAGGGTGAGGCGGGTCCCAACGGACTTTCGCTGGTTGCACCTTATGCGTTTGGCCTGGCGGGCACTCCTGCCATGAACGCGCAGGTGGCTTGGGAGCCGGTATTTTTCGGGCTGCCTTTCGTCATTGCCGACGAATTCCGCACGGGACTCGTTCGGTTTACGAATAACGGCTACGACTCGTTTGAGCTTTTCGAGGGCTTTGAGACCGACTCCGTGGATTCATCGGGCATCTACAGCCTGCGTGCCCCCACGGTAAGGACCTTCCGGGATTCTGATCGGGATCAGGACGCGCAAACCGATTTTGAGACCACTTATTACAGCAACGAGATAAGCCTCAGCACCGGTGGCCCACTCCCCGGCCAGCACATTTTCCGCTTCCGTGCCTCACATGAGGACATCTGGTACGAGGATGAGGGAAGCGGCCTGCCTTCGCAGCGCGACCGGGTTTTTCTGGGAATCGAATCCGTCAGGGAAAGTCTGCGATTCAAACCGTACACGAGCTACGAATACCTGCACACCGCCGATCCGGACCGGAGCACGCATGAAGTCAGGGTGGGAGTGAAAGGGCCGATTACCGACCTGCTTTATTTCAGGGGAGACGTGGGTTACTATTGGGACGCCGAGCGCGACGACGGCAATACGGTGTGGCATCTCGGACTGTACCACACGCCCAACCCGCGCACTCGGCAATCGCTCGTCTATTCCCGAAACACCTCGGACTTTCTCGAGGAATTGGATCAGAACGTGACCTACCGTGTGACCCGCACGCTGGGGCCAAACCTGAAAGGCTCTGCCTACGCCAGCTACCACTGGGTCGAGGATCTGGACGGACTTTACCCTGATCGCGAAGAATTGCGCACCGGGATCACTTTTAGCTATATATGGAGTCCGAAAACCACGTATCGCCTTACGGGACAGTATGCCCGCATCGCGTACGACGGGGATTTCGGGGAGTATGACGACTGGAGGGCACGCTTTGAGTGCCGCCATCAGTTCAATACCAATCTCTACGGGCGCTTTGTTTACCAGTACGAGATTCGGGAGGGTGACGAGCAATTGTCGCCCGACTTCACGGAAAACCTTTTTTTCCTGAGTCTTTCCTACAATTTTGAGTAACCCAAAATAACCCCAAAGTTAAAAATACCATCATTCGTCACTCTAGAATTGACCCCAGAGTAACAATTTAGCAACCTGCAACTGATTTTGTCCCCACAGACAAACAACGCCCTAATGTCTCCGCAATGAGCCCTCACGCCGCAAAAACCATTATCAAAGCAGGGATTTTTTCCCTGGTCGCCCTTTTTACGTTCACGGCCCATGCTCAGGATGCTGCCCCAGCACCCAGCGCATCCGCCCCCGCAGAGCCCGCAAAGCCTGCAACGTTCAAAGCACCCTCCGCTGGATTGACCGCAGATGCTGCCACGGCACCGCCGCCGGCAGAACTCTCGGCAATTCCCACGGGAACCACGCCGCAGGATCTCATCGATCGCCGTGACAGCCTTGAAGGAGACATCCGCTACGGCAAAGCCAAGCTGGATGCCGGACGCAAGCGCGTCGAGATTCTCCAGGCAGTCGGCAAGACCGAGGAAGCCGAAAAGCTGAACGGCGATATCAAGGACTGGGAGGCCCGCATCAAGAATGCGCGCGAACAACTCGCACAAGTCGAAGAAGAGCTGGGCAAGGGCAAGGGCGGCGAAACCGCTGCAATGACCGCCGGTGAGGAAGTGGTGCTGCCAGGCAACAATCTCGAAGTATTCGTCAACGAAGACACTTCGTTCAATGGCCGCTATCAGGTTCGCCGCGGTGGTTATATCATCCTTCCGCAGGTAGGCCGCGTGCTCGTGGCGGGCAAGACCATCGGCCAGGCCGAGACCGCAGTGCGCAAGGCCCTGCAGGCTACGCAGCTCCGCCGGGCGACCGTGATGATTGAACGCTTCGAAGGCGTGAGCGACGAAGCAGGACCGATGATTTATCTTTCCGGCGAATTCAAAAACCCACGCCCCTTCCGCATTCCGGCTGGCACGGCACCGACACTGGTTTCCGTGATGCTGAGCGCTGGTGGATGGACGGAGCGCGCTGACCTGACCCGCGTCAAAGTGATGCGCATGGCGGCAAACCGCGCAGTGTCGGAGACCGTGAACGCGAAGAAGATTCTCGCTGGCGACGTCGGCGGCGACCTCGGCTCGGACCTGACGCTGACCGAAGGCGACGTGGTGGTGATTCCCTCCGGTTCGGTAAATCTGATTTACGTCACAGGCCGCGTGAAGAAAGCCGGTAGCTACAAGGTGGGCGACGGCGAGAAACTGACCGCCTACGGTGCAATTTTGCAGAGCGGTGGTCTCGACCATTTCGCCGACAAGAAGCGCGTGCACATCCTGCGCTCCATGCCTGATGGCACAAAGGCCCGCCTCCCCATGAACATCGTGGACATCGAGAAAGGCAAGCGCCCCGACGTGGTACTCCAGTCGAACGACATCGTGGTCGTGCCGGAGAAGTGGTTCGCCTGGTAGGCGTCCTGAGTTTTCACAAACAGCCGCTTTCCCTCGCGGGGAAGCGGCTGTTCTCTTTTTCCCACAGCACAATCGTTTCCCATCTTCTCTTGAACTTCACCCGGGAGTGGATTACCCATCCCACCCCACAACGCCTCACTAAATGCTACCCGGAGTCCGCAAACGTGTAATTAACTTTCATGACGTATTGATGTACGTCGCCATCGCGCGGAAGCATCTTCGCCTGATGGTACTGCTCATGTGCTTTGCGTGGCTGGCAGGCCTCGTCTACTACGTCTACGCGCGACCGGTGTATTACTCGCGCGCGCTGATCAAGGTGAACGCGATAAAGCAGCAGGTGAGCGCGGAAAAAAATTTCGAGGAACCCTCACGCCTGCCGGGCATCGTGAAGGAACTGAGGGCACCTCACATCATCGCGAACACAGCGGCAAAACTGGGGGTAAAGGCGAGCCACCAGGACGTGATGAAGTACTACATCAAGAAGATCGAGGCACGCCGGAACTCGGAGGAGAACATCGAGGTCGAAGTGTATCCCTACTCGTTTGACTGGGCCAGCCGGTGGACCGAGACGATGCTGACCGAGTACAAGCAGTATCGCTACGACCGGCGTATCGAGGAAATGAATGAGCGGCTGGCGAACTATGAGAAGCAGCGCGCGGAATTGAACGCCTTGCTGGCGAAGGGACAGTCCAAGGTCATGGACACCCGCAAGTCCCACGGCTTGGTCGAGGCAAAAATCAAATTTGCCGAGTTCCAGGATTTGCAACCCACCCTCGTGATGACGGAGAAGCGCATCCAGGAAGTAGGCAAAGTACGCATCGAGATTGTCGATTCGGGCATGAGCACGGTGGAGAAACTGTCCCGCATCGCGAAAGCGCTGGAAGCGCAGCCCATAGGCAGCGCATCCCCAGCAAGCAACTCCAACGGGGGCGCTGAAAATGCAAACCAGATTAACCTCAACGTCATCACGCCCACCCTTGCAGACGTGGCCACAAGCTGGCACGGACTCGAAAAGGAATTGAACGGCTTGCAGGCAAAGAAGGCTGAACTCTCGCTCAATTTTCTGGAGGGCCATTCCTCGATTAAGGAAATCGACAACCAGATCGCAGCAGTGAACGCAAAGCTGGACCTGGAACTCGTCAACGCGACGCGCCGTCTGGATCTCGACTTCAACAGGCTCATCGAGACAAAGAAAAACCTGAACAACCAGATTCCAGAATATGAAGCCCGCCTGAAGGATTTGCAGGAGGCGGAATTGAGGGAGAAGGTCGCTCTCAATACGGTGTCCCCGATTGAGGGGCTCTTGAAGGATTTGGAGCGCAAGATTCAGCAGAGTGGCATGGCAGTGGACAACGACGCGGTGGAACTCACTTACGTGGGGATTCTCCAGACAAACAACCTGCCGGTGTCGCCCAATCGCTTTTTACTCTTCATCTACACGACGGCTCTGGGCCTTTTGATGGCGCTCGGCATCCCGTTCCTCGTGGAATACCTCGACCATACACTGTCGAATCTGGAGCAGGTGGAGTCAGCGTTCCAGTTGCGCGGACTGGGCATCATCCCGAAGGTGGACAATGCCGACACGTCAGTGGCGTTACTCGATTCACCACAGGCGCGAGAGCAGAACCTGATGGAGAATTTCCGGGTGATTCGCACCAACCTGCTCAGCATGGGTGCGCTTTCCTCGAAGCCGCCGCATGTGCTGATGATCACCAGCGCGATGCCCAAGGAGGGCAAGACGGTGGTATCCACAAATCTTTCGCTGTCCTTCGCGCAAACCGGCGGGAAGACGCTGCTGATGGACACGGATCTTCGCCGTGGCCGCTTGCACCGCTTTTTCGGCTACCGCAAGCAACCCGGGCTGAGCGGCGTGTTGCTGGGGCAGTGCACCATTGATGAGGCGATCCGTCCGACGCCCCACGAGAACCTGTTCATTGTGTCCGCTGGACAGCACCTGGAGACCGGCACCGAGTTGCTGGGCTCTGCAAAATTCCACGACTTGATGATCGATCTGCGCAAGCGCTTCGACCGGATCATCCTCGACACCCCCCCAGTGCTGGGTCTCTCAGAGACTTCAGTGCTGCAAAGCCAGGTGGACGGCGTGCTGTTTGTAATCTGGAGCGGCTACACCCCCATCAAGGGAGTGAAGGCGGCCATCGAAATGCTGCAGGCGAACGGTGCGAACTTCTACGGCTTCGTGCTGAACCGCCTCGATTTAAGCGCCACGGCGAACTACTACCAGTACTACTATTATTCGCACGATTACTACTACCAGTACAGTCCTCGGAGCCTCGAGAACGCGTAGGTTGTGATGAATCGATTGGCGGGCTGCGCTGGGAGAAACAGGCAACAGAGTGACGCTTCGCGCTTTGGTGGAATGCGGGGGCAATGCCCGTCAAACTCATTCTTTCCCTGGTGATGAAGGCGGCAGTTTCGGTCGTGATCCCGGCGTATAACTATGCGCATTTTTTGCCTTCAGCGGTCGAGTCCCTGCTGGTGCAGACGTATGCGGAGCTGGAGGTGGTGATTGTGGATGACGGGTCGAAGGATTCCACGCGTGAGGTTGCGGCGCAGTTTCGCGATCCACGGGTGCGGTATGTGTGGCAGGAAAATGAGGGGCTTTCGGCGGCGCGGAATACGGGGATTCGCGAGGCGCGGCATGAGTTCATAGGACTGCTCGATGCGGACGATTGCTGGGAGCCGGATTTTCTCAAACGGGTGATGGCACAGTATGCGGAATCGCCAAAAGAGTTTGGCGCAATCGCAACGGCCGCCTCACGCATGGCTGCGGATGGTGCACGGCAAACCGGTGGGAGTTTTTCATTTGGGCGGACAGCTGAATTGACCGTCCGGGATTTCTGCCTGCGGAACCGTCCGCTTTCCTCGAACATCGTTTTGCGACGCGCGGTGTTCGCGCAGTGCGGCGATTTCGATACGACGCTCCGGAGCAGCGAGGATCGGGACATGTGGATCCGGCTCACGGCAGCGGGATGGCGCTTTCAATTTCTCGACGAACCCCTGGTGCGAATTCGGCGCCACGGAAACAACATGAGCCGGAATGCACCCCGGATGAAACTCAACAGCCGCCGGGTGCTGGTGAAGGCGCGCGCGGCGGCGGCTGTTCCACAGTGGTCGCCCTTCTGGCTGCAGGTCTTCAGCGTTCACTACTACCAGATTGCGTGGACCCACCACGACGACGGCTTCCGGGCACGGGCATTTGCATACCTGGCGATCTCCTGCCTGCTGTGGCCGTGGTTTGGGAATCCGGCGCGGCTTTCGGAAAAACCCCTGTTTCGCGGGCGGGCGTTTGCGCGGTTTGGGATCAATCTCCTTCGCGGCAAAAAGTCATGAGCCCCCCTTCACAACTCAGGGTATTGCATGTGGTAAATTCGCTTGAGCCCGGCGGCATGGAGAATGGCGTGTGCAACATCGCGCGCGGGCTTTCGGAGCGGGGCGTTGAGACCCATGTCGCGTGTCTAGAGCGCCGGGGAGCTTTTGCGGAACGCCTGCCGCAGCCAGGCAATGTACGCGTGCTGGGCAAGAGCGGCGGCTTCAGCATCGGCGCCGTATGGAAGCTCATGCAGGCGCTGCGCGTAGTGAAACCCCACGTGGTGCATACCCACAATCTCGGTCCGCTGATTTATGCTTCGCTGGCGACGCTTGGGGGGCGCACGGAGTCGATTGTGCATGGAGAGCACAGCCTGCTCGCACCATGGGAACTGGAGCCACGGCGCATCGCACAACGGCGCAAACTTTACCGGCGCTGCAAGGCATTACACACCGTTTCGCAGGTGCAGCTCGATGAATTGCGGAGGTTGGAGTTTGCGCACGCGCACCTGGTGTCCATTCCCAATGGCGTGGATACAGAGCGGTATGCCCAAGCGGGAAACCTGTGTCACTTTCCCGGGTTGCCGGAAGATGCGACCGTGATTGGGCTGGTGGGGCGGTATGGGCCTTACAAGCGACATGATGCACTACTGCAGGCTTTTGAGGCGATTGCGGGGCGGCACCCACGCGTGCATCTTTTATTCTTGGGTGCAGGCGGGAGCGAGGAGCAGCGCATCGCGGAGCTGGTCGCGGCGAGCCCGGTTCGGGAGCGGGTGCATCTTGCAGGCTTTCAGGCAGACCCATCCCCCTTCTATCGCGTCATGGATTTGCTGGTGATTCCCAGCGTGAATGAAGGTATGTCCAACGCAGCGCTGGAAGCCATGGCGAGTGGCCTGCCGGTGCTGGGAAATACCGGATGCGGGCACGAGCAAATCGTCACAAATGGAGAGGATAGTGTCATCGCAGATCTCTCGACTCCCGCGGCACTAGAGGCTCAGATAGACGCGCTGCTGGCATCGCCGGAGCGGCTCGTTGACATGGGTCGCAGGGCACGCCTCACTGTCACCAGCCGCTTTTCGCTACCCGCGATGTTGAATGCCTACGAACAACTTTACCGCGCCCACGCGCACTGACGACACATGGATTTCGCCTGTATCGTCCTCTTTCTCGCGCTCTACCACCTGAAGCCACAGGAGTGGACGCCCCTGTTTGCCCAGATCAAGTTCGTGCAATTGGTCATGCTGGCATCGATTGCCACGCTCTTCTTCCGAGAGAAATCACTGCGCCCACGCGACTTTTTCCGCACTCCCCATGACTGGGTGATGTATGCGTTTTTCGGATGGGTGGTGATTGCCAGCCCCACGCCTTTCGACACGTGGAAGGATTTCGCCAATCGCCTCATTTTCTACGTGGTGATTGTGCAGACCCTCACGAACTGGGAGCGCATCACTCGATTCCTGGGCTGGTGGGGAGGCATGGTGGCGGCGACGGCCTTCCTGGCGATCGCAGGCGAATATTTCTGGGATCCTCTAAACAGCCACGACCTCACACATGGTACGATGAAGGGCCGGCTCGTGCTGAACCTCTCGATGGTGAACAATCCGAACGCGCTCGCGCACACGCTCGCGCCTGCGTTCTCGATGCTCTACTACTTCTGCATCTGGAAACGTCCCATCTTCATGAAAGAGGTGGGTCTCTTTGCGCTTGTGATGCCCCTGGCAGCCATCTTCCTTACGGAATCGAAAGGTGGGTATTTCGTGGCGGCGGCAGTGATTCTGGCAACGCTCACCTTTGGGCGTCCGAAGTTCGTGCAGGTGCTCCTCGCAGTCATGCTGATTGGTGGTGGAACGGCCGCATTTTACACCCTGCCACGCATGGGTGAATTGCAGAAGACGAAGACGGATGAAGCCATCCAGGGACGCATCAAGGCATTCACCTACGGGAACCAGTATTACGAGACGCAGCTGAGAGGTGTGGGACAGGGACAATTCATTCCACGGCTGTTTCACGACCACCACTACTACAAGGCATCCCACTCCACCTACGTGCAAACGGGGGCCGAACTGGGCTGGATCGGGCTTTATCTGTTCCTCCTCATCATGTGGTGCAATATGCGCACGCTCCTCTTTGCCAAGACGCACACAGTCGAGCAGGAGCGAATACGGCGCATCCTCTTCGTGCTGGTGCTTTCCTACGCGATATCGGGATGGATGGTGGACTTCGCATACCGTCCCACGTTCTTCATGTTCACGGCAGCCGTGGCGGCGTTTCACAGGCATTTGTATAAGGTCGCGGAGAAGCAGGATGAGGAAGAAACCATCGCAGATGGAAACCGCACGCCTGCCTGGCGCACCAATGCACTCGCCGGGGCGGTTGCACCCGTACCGGTACTGGTAGCGGAACCCGCAGGGGCGCTTCCCGGAGGCACTGTGCCGAAAGTGCTGCTGAAACCCGCCCCGCTGCTATGGCAGCAAAAGGAGGTTGAGCCTGCGGAAGAGGAACAGCACGAGGAACCCAAGAGGCCATGGCTCAAGCTGGGCTGGATCGATTTTGCCATGGCCGCAGTGTGGCTGAAGGCGACCGAGGTCCTCTGGATTTACGCGATTAACAACATCTAGTCCGTGCTCGCATCCGCCCTTCACGGTATCACCATTGCAGCATTCTGGATTGCGGCCGCGCTGCTGGCTTTCACGTTTGCAGGGTATCCCGTGCTCATGGCCATGCTGGCTCGAGTCCGGAATTCCCCGCCCCGGAGGAGCACTGGCAGCGAGCCTACAATCACCGTGGTGGTCGTGGCACACAATGAAGCGAAGCGGATCGAGGGGCGAGTGGAGAACCTTCTCGCGAGCGAATACCCTGCGGGGAAACTATGCGTTCTCGTGGTATCCGACGGATCGACGGATGAGACGGTGCAACGGATCGAGGCCATGAATCATCCCCGCGCAAAGGTGCTCGCTCTCCCGGAGCGCGCTGGAAAGGCGCCTGGCCTGAACGCAGGGTTGGAGCGGTGCGATAGCGACCTTGTTGTGTTTGCAGACGCACGGCAGACGTTTGCGCCGGATGCGATTCGCCGGCTCGCCGAGTGGTTTGCCGATGCGCGTTTCGGCGCGGTGAGCGGAGAACTGGAAATCGCGAGCGCCCAGAGTGCGATCGGTGCCGGTGTGGGAGCCTACTGGAAAATGGAGAAGCGACTCCGAAAGGCGGAAGCCGCGACGGATTCGTGCATCGGCTGCACGGGTGCCATCTATGCAATCCGGCGCTCGCTCTTCGTGCCAATTCCCGTGGATACCACGCTGGATGACGTGGTCATCCCCATGCAGGTGGTGATGGCTGGTTACCGGGTGGGGCATGAGCCGGAGGCACGGGCATTTGACCCGCAGGCGTTGGAGCCTACAAGCGAGAGCCATCGGAAAAGCCGGACGCTCGCGGGGAATTTCCAGATGCTCTTCCGCTATCCGGGCTGGTTGCTTCCGTGGCGGAACCGCCTGTGGTGGAGGCTGATCGCGCATAAGTATCTACGCCTGGCAGCGCCGTTCCTGCTATGCATTTTATTGATTTCCAGCGCTTTACTACACCACGAATCGTTTTATCTGACCGCTTTACTTTTGCAGGCTGGCTTTTATTTACTCGCCGTTATCGGCATGGCCACACAACGACGCATCAAGATATTCTCCATCCCCGCGGGGTTCGTCTTTCTCAACGTCGCAGTGATGCTGGCGTTCTTTAAGTACCTTTTTGCAAACGATTTAACCCGCTGGAAGGTCACCCGCCCTTAGTCGCTCCGTCCCCAAATGCTGTTCAACTCGATCAACTTTGTCGTTTTCCTCTCCCTGGCGCTCGCGCTGGTGAGGGTGGGTGGACTGCGGAACCGCAATTGGATCCTGCTGGCGGCAAGCATCGTCTTTTACGCGCTGGGAAGCTGGTATGCCTACCCGAAGACCACAAGCGACATTCACACCTTCGACACCCGGCGCCTGCTCGGCGCCCTCGGTTTTGTGGCGCTTCTGGGGTTCAACTGCTGCGTGGCGTTCTGGGGCGGCCTGAAAATCGCCACCACGACGGATGCGAAAAAGCGATACCGGCTGTGCGCGATCTGCGTGAGCACGAGCGTGACGGTGCTCTGCATCTTCAAATACCGGGGATTTTTTATCGATAACCTCCATGCCGGCTTTCATGCGCTGGGATGGGAATCGGCCAAACCCGCGCTGGATTTCGTGCTGCCGATTGGCATCAGTTTTTACACGTTCCAAGCGATCGCCTACATCGTGGATGTGTATCGCGGCACCACGGAGGCGTGCCGGAGTTTCCGCGATTTCCTGCTCTTCAAGACGTTTTTCCCGCAGTTGATCGCGGGCCCGATTGAACGGGCCAACAACCTGCTGCCGCAGATCCAGTCACCCCGAAGGGTGACGCAGACAGACATCGTAGAGGGGCTGTATCTCGTGCTCTGGGGATACGTGAAGAAGTGCGTGATCGCCGACAACCTGGCGCTAAAAATTACACGCATCTACAGCCAGAGCGAATTCACCACGGGGGATGTGTTCCTGGCAGCGCTCGGGTTTACGTTTCAGGCGTATGGGGACTTTAGCGGCTACACCGACATCGCGCGCGGTGTGTCGCGGTGGTTTGGGGTGCGGTTGATGCAGAACTTCGACCACCCCTACTACGCGACGAGCCCTCAGGATTTCTGGCGCCGCTGGCACATCAGTCTCGGCTCGTGGCTGCGGGAGTATCTTTACATTCCGCTCGGCGGAAACCGGAAGGGGCCTTGGCGCACGTGGTTCAACCTCATCCTCACCATGCTCATCGGCGGGCTTTGGCACGGCGCGGCGTGGAACTACGTGGTGTGGGGCATTTACCAGGGGATGATTCTTTCGCTCCATCGCACATGGCTGGCATGGCGGGGCGAGCACCGGCACTCGCACTTGTCGCGCACACTGGCGATTGCGGGAAATCTGCTGCTCACGATGTATGGAATGCTCATCTTCCGGCTTACGGGAATCCATGGATCCGACGGGTCGGTACTCGTTTCCGGGTGGCAGCAGATCTGTTCCGCCAC
>JAYUWZ010000672.1:0-3408 GCA_043753265.1 Verrucomicrobiaceae bacterium | reverse complement strand
TGCCCTGCCACCAGTCGAGGATGGAGGGAATCGTAACTGCTGGGGGGAGCGTGCCTCGAAAGGCGATCACGATGCCGTCGGGATTCGCACCAATGAGCGCTGCATCGATATTAAGCAGGCCGCCTTTCACCGCGGTGGGCGGCGCAGTCCAGCCCACGGCACTATGGTAGGGCTCCGCGGGTACATAGTTCCCGTTCAGGTCGACTTCATACGCGCATGCGCTTGCAGCAAACATGCGTCCTTGGATGGTTTTTGCCACAGTTGCCATAGGTGAGGGGATCGATTGGTATAAAAAAACGAACCGGGGATACTGGGTACCACCCCGCCCACCACAGTCGACTCAAATGAGGATGCTTCGAGGCATCTGCCTACGTGCTAATCAGCACGTCCGTTAGCACCTCTGCCGCCTTCACGTTGTCGCTGCACACTAGGCTCGCGATGCTCACGTTTTCCACCCTGCGAATGATGTGCATCGAGCGCAAATCCAGGCCGGCTTCTTTCAGGCGCATGGCCACCGCCGCCAGCGCCCCGGGGCGATCCTCCAGGCGGATGAGCAGCGTATCCTGCGTCACGGTGCGATAGCCGGCATCCCGCAGCGCGCGCATCGCTTCATCATATTTGTCCACGGTCAGCGAGATGAGCCCGTCGGCCCCGTTGCTCTCCACGTCGAAGTCTTCAATATTGATGCCTTGCGCTGCCAGCACCTCCGCGATTTTTGCGAGCTGGCCCGGTTGGTTGGGAACGAGAACGGTGAGTTGTTTCATGGCTTCTCCTTGGCAAACGCTGCGGCGAGGTCATCCGCGAACTCTTCGATGATATCCTCCCGCACATGGGGCAGGGTGATGATGTGCGCGATCTTCTTGCGTGGAGCGAGAATCCATTTGCGCATCACTTCCGGCGGGGGCTTCGGAAAGACGACGGTGATGGAGTTTTTGTGCCTCCAGCTTTCAATTCCCCGTTTGGCCAGTGCCGCGATGGCATATTCTGCCAGTCCGATGCTCCGTTCCACGATTTGCCTGCATCCCTCCCGCCCGAGCGTGCGCAGCCGGTACCACAAAAAGAGCGGCGACATCGCGCTCCGGGAGCCTGCAATCGTCGTGTCCAGCGCGCCGATGTATTCGATGCTCCGGGCGATGCGATCCACGTGCGACTTGCGCGCGAGCACCACGCCGCAGGGCAGGGGAGACCCGAGCAACTTGTGCCCGGAGATGGAAATGCTGTCCGCCCCGTCCGCAAAATCCCACGGCTGCGGATCGGCGACAAAGGGCAGGATCATTCCGCTCAGCGCCGCGTCCGCGTGGATGTAGGCATTGCTGATCGCAAACTCGTCCAGGATCGCCCGCACCCTGCCAATGTTATCCACCGCGCCCGTCATCGTGGTGCCGATGTTTGCAAAGATGATGGGTGGCACATCGCGATGGATCCGCAGCGTCTCGCGCAGGTCGGCGTAGTCCATCTCCCCATTTTCCTGCGACTTGATCATGATGTTCCGCGTGTGCTGCAGGCGCAGCACCTTGGCCACCGAGTAGTGGGTATCCTCGCTGAAGTAGCAGATGCCCTCGGGGAACAACTCCCGCGCCACATACAGCCCGTACATGTTCCCCTCCGTGCCGCCCGCCGTCACATACCCCCACCACGCGTCCTGGGGCGCATGGGTGAGTTCGGCAAATTCCGCCAGCACCTCCCGCTCAAATTCATGCGTATTCAGTGGGATGTTCGAGCCCCCAAACGGATCGCCCACATTGTTGATTGAGTAGTCCAAAAAAGGCGTCAGTTCCTGGTAGTCGAAATCCTGGTTGCAGGGATACCCCACAAAGTGGCGACGCGCCCCGTCGAGCCTCGCACGCAGGGCGTCCAGGCGCTTGCGGTCTTCCGGTGGGAGAGAGGGTCTTTTCACGGCAGCAACATGGCTCACGACCCGGTGGGAGAAAACAACTTTTCCAACCCGGGAATCGTTCCCTTCCACAAAAATACTCGCGTGAAATACCGATGGGGGATTGCGCAACTCTCTCCTCCCCGGCACGCTGCGCCCGATGCGCGATCAGATCGTGATTTCCCAACTCTGTGTTTCGACGTTCATCGGGGCCACCCCCGAGGAACGCCGCCGCCCACAGCGCCTCTATGTCTCGATCGTGCTGGAACTCAACGGCGGCTTCGTGGGCATCGGCGATTGCCTGGAAAAGACCGTGGACTACGCCACCGTCGCGCAGGAGGTTAAAGCACTGGCCGTGCAGGGCGAGCGCAAGCTCATCGAAACCCTCGCCGAAGACATCGCAGCACAAGTCCTCTGCAATCAGTTAGTGACCGCCGTGGAAGTCGACGTGAGAAAGCACATCCTCCCCGACACCGAATACGTAGGAGTCCGCATCCGCCGCGAAAGAAAGTAACGCAGACGCCCCATATGTGAGGCGCTTTCTTGCGCAACATCCGCCATCCGCCATTCGTCATTCGTCATTCGTCATTCGGTCTCAACGTCTCAACGTCTCAACGTCTCAACGTCTCAACGTCTCACGTGCCAGCTACCTCCGCATCCCCCGCATCGCCTCCGCCATATCCTTCGCTCCAAAAACCGACGTCCCCGCAACCAGCGTATCCGCTCCTGCCTCAATGCTGACCTTCGCGGTGACCAGATTCACCCCTCCGTCCACCTCGATCCGGTAGCCATACCCCTTGGCCTCGCGAATGTCCCGTGCTGCGCTCACCTTCGGCATCATGGTGTGCATGAAGGACTGCCCGCCAAATCCCGGCTCCACCGTCATCACAAGGGCGAGATCGACTTCAGCCAAGTACGGCTCCATCTCCACAAAAGGCGTGCCGGGTTTCAATGAAATGCCCGC
The DNA here is from genome assembly GCA_043753265.1 of Verrucomicrobiaceae bacterium. GTDB lineage: Bacteria > Verrucomicrobiota > Verrucomicrobiia > Chthoniobacterales > Chthoniobacteraceae > SXWH01. Next base: position 571 of record JAYUWZ010000672.1, on the reverse strand, counting down.
GCCAATCCCGGCGGCGCGGATGGCCTTCAATGTCGCGGAGACATCGCATTTTGCCTCCACGTGAATGGTGATGTTCTTCGCCAGCTTCGCAAAGCGCTGCCAGTAGTGATCCGGCCGCTCAATCATCAAGTGCACATCCAGCGGCACCGTGGCCACGCGTGCCACGCATTCGCAAAAGGCTGGGCCAAAGGAAATGTTGTCGACCAGATGCCCGTCCATCACATCCAGATGCAGCCAGTCAGCCCCTGCGTTCTGCACCTCGCGCAGATGATCGTGCAAGCGCCCCCAGTCGGCGGCGAGAACGGAAGGTGCGATAATCACAGGGTGCTGCATATCCCTGCATGAAAGCCGCTACCGCTGCTTCGCGCAAGGCGGACCGTTACTTGCAGCCTCTTTTTAGATACTCCCGCGAAAGCTTCACATACTTGTCCGCCCACACGCGAATGCCCGCCTGCTCATCGAGCGAGAGCTGTTTCACCACGTTTGCGGGCGATCCCAAAATCAGCGACCCGGGCGGAAATTTCTTCCCGCCCGTCACCAGCGCACCCGCTCCCACAATGGATCGCGCGCC
>JAYUWZ010000671.1:0-3411 GCA_043753265.1 Verrucomicrobiaceae bacterium | reverse complement strand
GTTGAGCGTTGGATGTTGAGCGTTGGACGTTTAATATAACCACTCTCTCGGTAACACGTCCCTCATCACCACCAGCCACGTCTCCACGTCTCCACGTCTCCACGTCTCACGTCGAAAAAACTACGGTACCACCGGCGTCACCACGCGATAAAACCGCCTGGTCAGGCCCACAGCAGGATCCGTCCGCTCCACGATCCCATTGGAAGGCTGCGCGGCCACGTCGACCAGCCTCTGCCACTGGGCATCGCCGATCGCGTTTTTGTATTGGATGGTGTACGTCTTCCCGGTCTTTGCGGAAAAGCGTATCTTCATCTGCCCGCCACCTGCAGGGAGGGTTTCCGCCACCAGCACATCGGCGCGGTTATTCGGCGCGGTGCCTGCGGCAAACTCCGCGCCATTGCTCTGGCCGTCGCCGTCGGAATCGACCCCGGCATCCGAGGTAAACTTGTCGAGGCCATTGGCATCCTCCCACGCATTGGAAAGGCCGTCGCCATCGTTGTCGGCGATCGCAGTCTGGCCGCTGTTCACCACTCCCGGAGTGAGCGCCGCGCCCTGCCAGTTGCCAGGCTCATTCCCAATGACGGTGCGGCTGATTCGCTGCAGCGACTGCCCCGTTCCATCCGGCGAGGTGGGCCATGGCGAAATGTCGGTGTAACCCACCTTGTCCACCAGAATGTAGGGAGTTTCCAGCCCGACCAACGGGCCGGGATATGCGAGTTCCACCGTGGCCCCGCCATTGGCGAGCTTGGGCGCAAATGGACCATAAATCGGCACGTTCACGGAAGCCCCCGTCGCAGCGCGAAACTCGGTAAGCAGCGTAGGCGTGGCAGTGGGATCAAAACTCACAATTAGAATGTAGTCGCCCGGGCGAAGCACAGTCCCAGCGGGGAACACGAAGTCCGCGTCGTTCTTCAACCGCCACCCTGCGAGGTTCACCGGGGTTGTGGTGGGATTGTGCAACTCAATGTATTCGTCGCGCGTGTTGGCCACCGACGCGATATCCGGCGGGTGGTAGTGAACCTCGTTGATGATGACCGGCGTCGTAACCGGTGTTCCATTCACGGTCCCCAGGCTCAGCGCCGTGAGGGGCCAGAACTCACTCCCCCCGGTAACCGCGATGCGCCCGAAGCTCACATTCTCCGCCGAAGCCCCAAAGCTCACCTGCGAGCGCGTGCCGGTGAGTGTCCCGCCGCCATTCACCGCGGAGAGGATGATCTCGTCGCCCACAGAACTCAGCGAAAAGGCATTCACCCCGGTGTTGAACTGGGCCTCCGTGAATACGACATAAGCGCCCGCCGCAAGCATGGTGCCTGCGGGGATTTGGTATTTTTGCAACTGGCTGCGATCGTCGCTCAACCACCATCCGCCGATTGCCACCGTGCTGGCGCTGCTGTTGCGCAGTTCGATCGCGTCGACCTGCGGCAGCGTGGAATTCGCAAGCGCCTCATTGATAACGATTGTGGACGGCACCCAGTTGCTCTCCGCAGGCGAAAGCGTCCCGGGGAACGTGGTAATCGTCGCCCCACCATCGGGTAGCCGGCCCTGCGACACTCCCAGCGCCTGCGCGCCGAAGGTGACAGAATCGAGCACGGTGGTTCCGTTGCTTGCCAGCAGGATGATGCTTTCCCCACCCACGCTCAGCGCAAAATCCACGTGATTGCCGCCCGCCTCGCTATTGTCCGCCTCGAAGCGGGTAAACCCCTTTGCCCCGATGAAACTGAGGGGCAGAATCTGGGTTTTCGGCTGGCCCGAGGTATCCGTGAGCCACAGTCCATCCAGCGGGACAGCGAGGGCACCCGTGTTGTGCAGTTCAAACCAGTCGTCTCCGGTGGTGGGATTTGCCAGCCACTCGTTCACCTTGAGCGTGGTCGGGGCACCCAGGGTCGCAGCCGCGTTGGCCAATCCCGGCGAAGGCACTACCGCAACCCACGAACCCACGCCATCCGACACTCGACCGATTGCGAGGTCGGGTGCCTGCGGACCAAACGTGATGAAATCACGCACGTTCGTTCCGTCGAAAAGGATCAGCGTCTGGCCGTCGCGGCTCAGCCCAAATCCGGTGTGCAAACCCGGCTCCGCAGTGGCACTGTCGCACCATACCACCAGCCTCCCGCCTGCAGGGATCGTGGTCCCTGCGGGAAACACATATTTACCCGGCACGAGCACATCGTCCGACAGACTCCACCCCGTGAGCACCGCCGGGTTTGCGGTGTTATTGCGAATCTCCACATAGTCCGGCCGCGTCCCACCGTTCGTCACGGAGTTGCGGTTGTCTGCGAGGATTTCGTTCAGCGCTACATCGCCACCGGCAGTCACCACCGTGCCCGTCATCTCCAGACCCATCACGACATCCGTACTGGTGCTGGTTTGATGCACCTCGACGGCAATCGTGTTGGTGCCCTGCACAAGAAATGGGCGCGGGTCCACCCATGACCAGGTCGCGACTCCCGTCACTGCATCTGCAAATTGATAGTTTGCCTCACCCGTGGAAGGAGGGGTGCCCGTGGCAAACGTGGTGGCGGTGTAATTCGCCAGATCGGCCATCAGGTAGCGATGCACCCTCTGCCCGTTGATCCAGATGACACAGCCATCGTCGATCAAATGCCGGATTCGCAAGGTGCTGGTTGCCGGGTTGGCGGGGAAGGTAAATGTCTTTCTAAAGTAATACGCGCGATTGGTGGTGGAAAGAGGTAGCTGGGTTCCAATGGGCTGCGGAATCGCCCCCGGGCTCTCAGCCGCCAGCACCCCCGGCCCGCTCGACCATGCAGAGTCATCGAACCCCGGCTGCGCCCATGTCGCATCGGTCGGGGTGAGGGTGAGATGGTATTTCCACGTCTCGCCGAATGCGATGAATGTGGTGTTTGTAGGCGAGGGACCAAAGGAAAATGACGTCTCGGCGGATGCCGCGGAGGGCCTGCCATTTCCGTCGATGCGCGTCGCACGCCAGAAGTAGATGCGCCCAAACTCCAGCAACTCAAAAGGCACCGGGAGCGTGGTGAGGGCGGTGGTGCTCGTCACATTGTAAATCGGCTTGCGATAAGTGCCATCGCTCCGGCGAATCTCCCAGCGCGTCTTGGCGTGCGCGTTGAGCCCCGCCGTATTTCCACTCGAGTGCCCATAGGCACTGGTGACGAGGTTTGCCGTCGGTACAATACCGCCTCCGTTGGTGGGAGAGGTATTCGTCGCCACCGTGGGCGCGGTCCAGGCTCCAAGCCCACACTGGAAATTCACGCTCCCCTGGCGATTGGCCGGCCATGACGCCTCGGGAAGGGTGGCTCCATTGGCAGTTGCGATGGCCAGTACGTTCGCCGGGGTCAGAAGCGTGTTGTTCAAAATGAACAGTTTCGCCTTGTACTCCGCCTCGTATGCACGGAGAAAGTGGTCCTTGAACCAGTTTGGACCACGAGATCG
>JAYUWZ010000670.1:0-7282 GCA_043753265.1 Verrucomicrobiaceae bacterium | reverse complement strand
AGGTCTGGGATTCGATTGTTCCTTCGAGCTGCACGTGAGGATCGCAATCCGGTAGATAGACACCCGCCATGGCCGCGCGGGCCTGCACGGCCGTCATGCCACCAGTGATGAATTCGTTGGTCTTCATCCGGTACCATCCTTCCAGGTAGGTGTCGTTCGTGTAGTCCGCGCCCAGCTTTTCCGTACGGAAGGCCTTGGCTGCGTCGCTTGCGCCAAAATACTTACGCATATTGGATGAGGGGCGGTTTGCCCACGTTTCCGCTTCGGGATCGAAGATTTGGATCCGGTACGAGCCGTTCTGGCTGTTCATGTCATGGCCACCCATGAAGACCGGCCGCCCGTCGCACAACGTGGATGAGCCCGGACAGTACATGTCATAGTACAGACCCTTCGAGTTTCCCATGTTTCGGAAGGCCGCCACGTTCAGTTCGGCATCCGCGTTGGTAAGGAGCGCCGCGCTATACTTCGGTTCATAATGATCTACCTTGAACGCCGCCGGATGATTCATGTCCCAGAGCTGTGTGAGCTCGCGGGTCTGATCCACGCTGATGCGGGTCGGCACGCTCTGCGACACGTCGTGGATGATGTTGTAGCCGCCGTAGGCAAATTGGTTGAAGCTGCGGCGGAATGATGAATTGAACTGGTTCAGCGGGCTCGTGAACGCGGTTTTCCCATCCGCTGGCAATGGATCGTTCGCGTTTTTGTAGGCCAGGGAGGCTGGATCGGGATTGGCTTTTGCAATGACCCAGTCGATGATATCCGGATTTACTACTTCGTCCGCGGTGTACGCCGAGTGCCGGTGAAACATGAGCATTAACGGCATTTTGGAATCCTTTTTCCACGTGACCGTATTATGCACACTCATCGTATGCATCGGCATGAGCGGACCGACCACCCCGTGCAGGACTGGATCCTTGGTGTCGTCTGGCAGGAGGCCGATGACACCGTCCGGAATGGCTTCCAGAAATTCATCGTGGAGGTCGACATTGTCTCCGTGGCCAAGACTGGATGGGGGGTTTATCAGGCTGGCACCGAGCGTGACGACTGCGCAGATGCTGGTTAGTTTTAGGCAGCGCCGTGTGGGCTTTCCGTGCGTTGGTTGGTTTCTCTTTCCCCTCTTCATGGTGGTAATTTACCGAGTTATTGTTGCCGCTTCCCGACGCGGGATTTGGCTATGGTGAGCCTCGTGATTCGAGGTCGGACAAGCCCTTAGCATGCATGATGCCACCGCACGGCTGAAACGATTCCTTCCCTAGCCGATTTGTTGAAATCGTGGGTTTGATTTACGTCCCCGAATGAATTCACAGGCATTTCGCCCAAGAATGTTTGGAGAGATGTGTACCCGCTGCACATTTTTGCTCACGGTCTCATTTCCATCTCGTGCAGCACACTCGCTTGCCGCGGAGAGGATGGCATAAACGTGCACTTTTCGGGATGGCTTCATGATTCGGAAACGCAGAGCAGGTAATGCTTTTCACCCCCCGGCAGATCGCAGTGACTCATGCCCGGAAAGTATCGGGAGTTTGCCAATGCTTCCCAGATGTCCTATCGTAAAATTACGGCTATTCACTCGTTCAGCATGTGTAAAATCGCACATCCGTCCACGAGCTCCTTGCGGTCGTTTTGGCGGACATTTTTGCAATCCTGCAACGGTGCCATGTAGGACGAATGATCCACCGGATTATCGGTTTGAGTGATCCCACTTTTCGGAGCTTCGGGTGTGGTTCCGTAATCCTCGTATGTAGATCGGAATAGTGCGCCACGACAAAAGTGTACCGTTTTGTCCACGGTGGCATGTGGATGTGAGTAGTTCCAAACATCGAGGTATGCGTGCGAAGTAGATGATCTGAATCGGGTAAAATTTCTGGGAAATTTTTCTCGTCGCAACATGCTTCTGCGCAGCATTTTATTTACTTAATGTCCGCGTTATTCCAGGCACTTTCCCAAGGAGGGCGCAAGCCGTGCTATGCGTGTTCCGGCAGAGGGCATTGCGCACACACACCCGTTGGAAAACGATTCGGAGCGCCCTCCAGTTTTGCCGGGAAATTCACTCATCACGGTTATTGGATTAATTTTACATGGCACCATTCGTATTTGGGCCCGGCGCTCGTCGCTGGCCTTCGGTGTTCGTCTCACTCGTCCTCTTTTTCGCCGCCCACTGCACCGCCACCGCGCAGAGTTACGCTCACTTTGAGGCCCGGCACACGCATTCCATCAGACTCACGCCGGATGGAAAATTGCTGCTCGCGCTGAACACCCCGGATTCGAGGCTTTCGGTCTTCGACGTAAGCGACTCCACCAATTCGGAACCCACGCTCATTGCAGAGATACCAGTGAGCCTCGAACCTATTTCGGTCTGCGCCCGTACGAACGATGAAGTCTGGGTGGTGAGCGAACTGGGTGACAGTATTTCGGTCGTATCGTTGAGCCAGCGGCTGGTGATTGATACACTCCGCGTGCCAGACGAACCCGCCGATGTCGTGTTTGCACAAGGCAAAGCGTATGTGACCTGCGCAAGGAATGGCCTGGTGCGCGTGTTTGATGCAGTGACCCGCGCGGAGCTGCCCTCCATCACACTCGAGGGAAATTACCCTCGCGCACTGGCGGTCAATGCCGCGGGAACCAAGGTCTACGTGGCATTCCAGCTCTCCGGCAACAATACTACTATCATTCCCAAAAACCTGGTGACACCCGCCGAGCGGTTGCAACCGACGAATGTCGCCCTGCCTCAGGCACCGCAGACCTCGCTCATCGTGTCAGCAAGCGATCCCCGGGTGAACTATACGGTTCTGGATCGGGATATCGCAGAAATCGACACAGCCACCGGCACCGTGGCTCGCTACATCAGCGGCGCAGGCACCAATCTTTTCGACCTCGCCGTGCATCCGGGCACGGGGGACATATGGGTCGCCAATACGAACGCGAGAAACCTCATCCGCTTCGAACCAAGCTTGCGGGGGCACGTCGCGGATCACCGCCTCACGAAGGTGGCATTGTTGGACGGCGCGGCCACCATCTTCGACCTCAATCCGGGACTAAATTACTTCATTCTCCCAAACAACACCGGCCTGACTACCTCGGTGGCCCAGCCCACCGGCATCGCCATCACGGCAGACGGCACGCACGCGTGGGTGGCGGGCTTCGGCTCGGACCGCGTCGCAAAGGTGGCCACCGCCACGGGTGCCCTGGTAACGCGCGTCAACCTGCGGCCGGCTGGCGTGACAACGCGAGGGATGCGCGGGCCGCGCTCCCTAGTGCTCAGGGAAGCCTCGGAGCGCCTTTATGTCCTGAACAAGCTCGCAAACACCATCGCTGTAATCTCCACCTCCAGCGGGACATTGCTGGGCGAGTTTCCCACAGGCAGCCACGACCCGATGCCCACCGCGGTAAAGGAAGGCAGGGGATTTCTTTTTGACGCACGCCTCTCCGGAAACGGGGTGAGCTCATGTGCAACATGCCATCTCGACGCCGATCTCGACGGTCTCGCCTGGGACTTGGGCGACCGTGGCGGCACCATGACGATCGTGCAGGGCAAAAATCTTTCCGTGCATGACGAAACCCTGCGTAACCGATCCATGCACCCGATGAAAGGGCCGATGGTGACGCAGACACTCCGAGGCATGCAAAACGGAGCCCCGTTCCACTGGCGTGGAGACAAGCCCACTTTGCAAAGCTTCAACTCCACCTTCGACAAGCTCATGGGCGGGTCGGAGCTGTCCCCCGCCGACATCGACGCGATGGCGGCTTACCTGCTGACACTGAAACACCACCCAAACCCGAACCTGAACCGTGACGGCAGTCTGCCGGTCACTTTCATGGGAGGAAACCTGGCACGCGGCAAACAGCTCTACGACAACGAGCTCAACCACTGCATCGTCTGCCATTCTCTTCCCCCGAACCTTACGCGCGATCCCTTACTCCCTCCGCTGCCCAACCCGGATAACAACATCGACTTGCCGGGGGAGGTCGGCTCCGTTCAGCCGGTTAAAAATCCTTCGCTGGCGACTTTCTACCAGCGCATGAAGTTCAATCCCGTGGCAGGGCAAAGCTCGATCAGCGGGTTTGGATTGCTGCACGACGGCCTTGGCTTCGAAATGCCCAAGGGCCACCCATACATTTTGGATCAGCTTGAGACGGCCGAGGACTTCGCGGACTTGACAGCCTTCATCCTCTGCTTCGCCACCGGCACATCGCCGTCGATTGGCGACAGCAGGACGGTCACCCCGGCAAACGCCGCCGATACCGCCGTGTTGAGCGACATCGCGAGGCTTGAGTCACAGGCCGTGGCACAGTCTTCGGAACTCGTGGTGAGAGGCACCATCGGCGATCAGCTTCGGAGCTTTCTCTTCGACACGACCACGCAACTTTATGTGGCGGACGGCGCGACGCAGCCGCCTGTCTCGCGGGCCACGTTGCTGGGTTCACTCAATCCGGGCAACGCGATCACCTTCCTCGGTGTGCCTCCAGGCTACGGCGCGAGAATGGGGCGCGACCGGGATGCCAATGGGACCCTCGATGCCGACGAGCCACTTCCCTCGCTCGGCATCTCACCGCTGGCGGGCACCAACGTCCGACTCCAGTGGCCAAACCCCGCCAACGGATGGCTACTTCAATCCGCGCCTGCGGTGGGCGGCCCCTGGGAACAAATTACGCGTCCGCGCACACGCACCGGTGGATCCCAGTGGCTCGATGAATCCACCACCCTGCCAGCAGCATTCTTCCGCCTGCTCCGCACCTGGTGACCGCCCGTCTTTTTCCTGCCTGCACCGAAACCATCCAAAATAATATGCACACAAAGAACAGCAACCTGCAGCCCTCCTTTAAGCGCCGCGCCATCAGCGCCGCCTTCGCCAGCCTTCTGGCCATCATTCCCGCAGCTTCCTCGCAGGCAGGCATCCTCACCATGGCCGACCCGCTGGCTGGCGGCATCAACTATAAAGCCACGCTCCAGCTTGGCGCGGTCGATTCGGCAAGCTTTATGAGGCACGTGGGTGCCTGGAGTTGGGAAGACAATGATCGCACCTTGGAGTTTGGAACCCCGGTGGGGTGGACTCACACCTCGGACTGGGTGGCCCTCACGTTAGATGCGCCCACCACGCTCACGCTTCGGATGGAGCGCCAGACGGGCGTTCCGACTGGTCCCACTACATTCGCCAGCGTGACGGATATGTACCCTTCCTTTACCATATGGTCCAACTGGGACAACGACGATGGGGACCTCCATGTCTACAACAACAACGGACCGGTGGATTGGGCGGAGGACCTCGTCTACCTCTCGCACGTGAATAACTCCACAGAGACCTTCGCGGAGGCTTCCTGGCTTCTTCCAGCGGGGAACTACACCATCGTCTTGGGCAGCAATACTCCTGAAACTGAGACCAATACTGTGAAGCAGGGCTACCTCGCCACGTTCACGACCGTGCCAGAGCCGAGTTCCACCCTGTTCATCGTCTCCGGCCTCGCAGCCTTGGGCGTTCGCTTTCGCACACGCCGTAACTCCTGGAAATAGCGTCTGCGCTCAATCTGAATTCTATGATCACTCGCAGCATTAAAAGATCGGCCTTCGCTGCCCTGGCAATCCTCGCCACCCCCACCGCCTCGGCTCATCTCGGCTACGGGGGTCGCACCTTCCTCAATTACACCGGTATCACAGACCAAACCATGACCATCAGCGGGCAGATCGTGACCGGTAGTTTTGGCTGGGCGGATGGCACCGATGCCGACTTCGGCGATTCGCATAAGCTCCGTCCTTTCCGGTTCACGCTGGAAAGCACCGCGTATGTGACCATCTCCGTCGCCGCCTCCGACAATGGACTCCCTGCCACTGTCCAGGGCACGCTGCTGCCCGGCTTCTCGCTCTATTCCGGGCTGGCGCACCTGTCACCCCACCTACCCGATCACGACGGGGCACCCCTCACCGGGGCCTACCTCGCCACGTTGCCTTCTCCCGCAAAGGAAGGAGCCTTCAACACTCTGGATACGTGGAAGCTCGGCAACGAAGATCTCTGGGAGCTTGGCGGGGAAAACCTAGGTGCAACTTTCGACGATCTCACCACCTTCACCTTCAAGGGCTACGCAGTGGATGGCACAGCCGCAAACTTCGGCCCCACCCCCGGGGTGGTGGGCGACGGTACCGCGGACGGCTTCGTCACCAGCACCTTCATGCTCACACCTGGCGACTACACCATCTTCGTCGGCGGAGGAAATTACGCAGGGCAGAGCCCTGCTGACAATCGAGCCCATGGAATTGTCACCACGGTCGCCGTTTCCTCAGTGCCGGGGCCGGCCTCCGCAATGATGATTGCGGCAGGCACAGCGGTGCTCGCCGCATTTCGCCGGCGGCGGCATTGACCAAAGTGGGGGGTGGAGCCGGCAATACCTTTATGAGGAAAGCCTTGCTCTCTAAGTGCGGTCTGGAATTTAGATCCTCCTACCATGCACTTACCCCGAGTCTCGCGCCCGAAAGGGTCGGCTTCATCCCTGTCCCTCACGCTCGCAGCCTGGAGCTTGTGTTCCTTCAGTGCGATCAGCGCCGAACCGGTGAATGCCGATTGGGCCGGCTACCTGGGCGGCAAGGAGCGCAATCTCTACTCGTCCCTCGGGCAGATTCATCGCGGCAACGTGAACCAGCTCGAAGTGGCGTGGACCTACGAGACGGGCGACAAGGGCGAATATCAGGCGAATAATCTCATCGTCGACGGCGTGCTCTACACGCCATCTCCCGCGCGAAAGGTGATCGCCCTTGAGGCTGCCACCGGCAAGGAGCTGTGGAAATGGGACCCCGCCAAGGAACGCTCAGGCAAGGGATCGGCACGGCAGCGCGGGCTCGTCTACTGGAAGAACGAGACCGACGCCCGCCTTTTCACGGGGGTCGGCGGATACCTCTTCGCGCTGGATGCAAAGACCGGGGAGGTCGTGCGTAGCTTTGGCGAAAATGGCTCTGTGAATATGGGCACCGGACTCAACACCCCGGGGGTCATCTACAAGGACACGCTCATCCTCGGCGGCGTCGGCGGGCAGGGATCCGTGCGCGCGCTGGATGCGAAGAGCGGCCAGCAGCGCTGGATTTTTCACCTCATCCCCCGCCCCGGAGAAGTGGGAGCCGACACCTGGCCGGCGGATGCCCACAAAACGGCGAGCGGCGTGATGCCGTGGTGCGGCCAATCGCTCGATGAGGCGCGTGGAATCGTTTACATAGCGACGAAAACGGCCGAGCCCGATTTCTACGGCGGCAAGCGGCATGGCACGAATCTGTTTGCAAACTGCATCCTCGCGCTGGATG
>JAYUWZ010000669.1:0-3415 GCA_043753265.1 Verrucomicrobiaceae bacterium | reverse complement strand
GCAGATGGTTGGAGCCGGCGGCATCATCAAGGAACTCATCAACATCCCCTTTGAGCCTGCGGTGATCGGCGTCGGCGTACTCATGTTGATTTACGTGGTCTTCGGCGGAATGCTCGCAACGACGTGGGTCCAGATCATCAAGGCGGTGCTGCTCATGGGGGGTGCCTTTGCACTGAGCTGGATGGTGCTCAGTAAATACAATTTCAGCCTGGGCGAGTTTTTCGACGCAGTCTCCCGGGCAACCTATGGAGGCCAGACAGCTCCGGTGAACCTGCTCGACCCGGGCATGAAGTACGCGGCCACAGCCGCTAATCCCTGGGGCTCGTGGGATTTCCTTTCCCTCGCCCTGGGCCTGGTGCTCGGCACTGCGGGGCTGCCTCACATCCTCGTGCGCTTTTACACCGTGCCGGATGCCAAGACCGCGCGCACCTCGGTGGTCTGGGCCACGGCCATCATCGGTGTTTTCTATATCCTCACGACCTTCTTTGGATTCGGCGCAGCCACCCTCCTTGAGAAATCGATGATCATGAACGGGGCAAAGGAGAACACGAACATGGTGGCTCCGATTCTGGCCAGGGCCCTGGGTGGTGAAATGTTCTTCGCTTTCATCAGCGCAGTGGCATTTGCCACCATTCTCGCCGTGGTCGCCGGGCTCACGATGAGCGCGAGCACCAGCTTTGCCCACGACTTCTACACGAATGTCATTCATCGTGGCGTGGAGCGCAAACCGGGTGAGGAAGTGAAGGTGGCACGCATCACTGCTTTCGTGGTCGGCGCGGTCAGCATCGGCCTTGCAATCGCTCTGGGCACCGGGGTGAATGCGGCAATGCTGGTGGGCCTGGCCTTTGCCGTGGCGGCCTCGGCAAACCTCCCTGTGATTCTGTTTTCGGTGTTCTGGCGGCGCTTCAACACCAGCGGCGCGGTGTCGGGCCTGGTGGTGGGCCTGGCCTCGTCCATCATCCTGATTCTCCTCAGCCCCAATGGCGTCTTTGGCCCCAAGGGTGCCATCTTCCCGCTGGAGAATCCCGGCATCGTGAGCATCCCGCTCGGCTTTATCGCTGCATACCTCGGCACGGTGCTGACCAAGGCCGACCCGCGTGCGGCGGAGAAGTTTGCCGAACTGAACGTGCGCGCGCAGACCGGCCTCGGCGCGGAAACGGGCGGCGGGCATTGAGTCGGGAGGACTGGCGCTGTTTTTTGAAGCCTGTGAGAAGTGAGACGTAGGGAGGAGAAGGAGTGCGCCCCCGCGTCCTCATCATCTGGCGTCTAAAAGCCTTCCACCTTGGCCCGTTCGACATCGTCCTTTGCCCGCTGCACTTCCTTCTCTTTCTGTTCGATGGAGGCCTGCCATTTTGCCGAAAAAATAATGAGGTGCTCGTCCTTCCTCGTAGCTTTCAGATCTCCGGAAAACATAGTATACTGAGAGAAGTCTTTCCATGGCTCTTTGGAATGCTTTTCCATTATTTCCAACGCCTGAACCGATGTTACACCGGTATATTTTTCCATCACGCTTAGGCCATCCACAAATGTGACGCGTATGGCAATGCCGCCCTTCGAGTACTGGAAGGTGTCCAGTATCTTGGGATCTTTCCTCGCCTTCCCAAAGCGCTTTCCGATTTCCTCAGGCGTTTCGCCGATACGCGCAAAGAGAGGATTTACAACAACCAGAAGCAGGAATGCGACAAGTGCCTTCATTGCAATATCCTGACACCGGACTATTCACCCTCAAGCCTGCTTTGCAGACCTTTTAGGAAGTGAGAAGAAGTTCCAATATCCGCCGTTGGCACCCGAACCGTCGCTTGCGCATTGGACGTTGAGTGTTGGATGTTGGGCGTTGGACGTTTACATCCCTCCAATATAATGGACGACATTTCCGCTTGCGGGAATCGCCAGTCCGGCAAAGGATGCCCGGCTTTGGCATGAAGTACCGCACCTATCTCCTGCTCGGCGCTCCCGGCAGCGGCAAAGGCACCCAGGGCAAAATCCTCGGTGCCATTCCTCGCTTTTTCCATCTCTCGATGGGTGATGTTTTTCGCGCGCTCGATACGCGCACGGCCATCGGCCAGAAATTCATCGACTACTCGAGCAAGGGCCAGCTCGTGCCGGATGAGGTGACGATGGAACTGCTCCGCGCACACATCGGTCATCTCGTGGGCCTGCACACATTCAAGCCCGACATCGATTCGCTGGTGCTCGACGGCGTGCCGCGCAACGTCGCACAGGCCAAAATCATGGCCGACATGATCGACGTGCGGAAGGTGTTCCACCTCTCCTGCCCCGACCGCGAGCAGCTCATCATCCGCATCCGCAAGCGCGCGCTGAAGGAAAACCGCTTCGACGACGCCAACGAGGAAACCATCCGCCGCCGCCTCACCACCTACGATAACGAGAGCAAGCCGCTCCTCGATTTCTACGGTTCCAAAAAAGTGAAAGGCATCGACGCCACCTTCCCACCCGTGGATGTGGTGAAGGAGATCGTCACCGCCATTTGCGAAGACTAGGTTCGGACGACGTGAGAAGTGAGACGCGCAAGCTCGAGGCTGTGTCTACTCCCCTAATCGCTGTCATCGTGAGAACCATAACACGGGGCATGATTGTTTGTGCGGAGATGACGCGCTTGGTCGCACGCAGTTCGCACCTCCAGAACGTGCAAACGGCCATCTTCTCTGGAGATAAACGATACGAACAATCCTGTTTAATCCTGAAAATCTTGTAAATCCTGTCCTCAAAAGTGAGCAGCTCGTATTGGAGATTTGGGCGCAAATTTCAAAATCCCAGCGCTTCCTTTTTGACAGGATTTACAAGATTCTAAGAATTAAACAGGATTCCCCGAAGACATTGCCCTCTGTGAAAAGGGCAACGTCATTAGCAGGGAGCTTTAAGCGACTGAAAGATCCCGTGGAATTCAAAAGTATTGGGACACCTATGAAACTCCACGGTAGCATCAGCGCCTGAAATAAAAGCCTGCGCCACTGTGTATCCAGGCGAGCGCCACTCTCTTACCATCCGCAAGTCCTCGCTGCTGGTAGATGCGGCCCGCCTGCCTCGCTCGAACCATCACCGAACAGGCATCTTCGCAACCTCTCGAAACAATGTAGCACTTTACCGCCCATTGCGCTTTCCTCCCCGCACTCCAGGGCGTCCTTCGTAATTTCCATCCATCATGCGCATCGTATTCATCGGCACCGGCGACATCGGCCTGCCAGTCTTCCACTGGCTGGCGGACGAGTATGAGGTCGTCGCGCTGGTCTGCCAGCCAGACAAGCCGGTGGGCCGCAAGCAGGAACTCACCCCGCCGCGCATCAAGACGGAAGCCCTCGCACGCAACATCACCGTCTTCCAGCCGCCAAGGATGCGCGCGCCCGAGGCCGTGGAGCAGGTGCGCCGCTTTGAGGCCGATGTAATCGTGGTGATG
>JAYUWZ010000668.1:0-15679 GCA_043753265.1 Verrucomicrobiaceae bacterium | reverse complement strand
GTGGCAGGTATGGAAAGGCAACTCTCGGAGCAGCGCTCGACAAACCAGGCGCTGAACGAGCGTTTGCTCACCTACATCACGACGGATCATCAACAGAGCATGCAGACGCAGCGGGAGGTGGCTGATGCGATGAAGAAGCTGAGCGAGGCGATTGAGGGGATGACGAAGTGAATGACGAATTGCGATGAGGGATGCGGGTGGGTGCCCGCGGTGTCGATGGAGTGAGTAACAACAAGGGAAAACCGAAACATGAATACAAATGGAACGCAGGCATTGGATGCCGCTGAAGACGAGGAACTGAATGTGGCTGAGATGGGAACGCCCCCCGTAGTGGAGGGAGATGAGGGTGCGGAGTGGCGAGGGGACAGCAAGGAGGCGGAGGGCAGGGGCGCGATGACACCGCTGGCGGAGGTGACGGACTGGACGGAGCTGGAGGAACGGCTGCGGGCTGCCGAGGCACGCAGCGACGAGGCGGGGCTGGGGGCAGGCGAACTGCCGCCCCCGGCCGAGGCCCGAGCCAGCGGAGAAGATGCGAAGGGAGGGCCTCGGCAGTGGGCGAAGAACTACCGACTGCACACGGATGACCCGCAGCGGGCGCAGTTTTTCCAATTGCTCCGGCAGCACCCCGAGGCAAACCCGCTGGACCTGGCCAGGATGGCTGGCTTTGCGGGCGATACCGAGCCCGAGGGAGAGAATGCAGAGACAACGAAAGTGGAGGAAGGGGATGATCCCCTGAATTCGCTACGGGAGGAAATCGCTGAGCTGGTGCAGCGCAAGCGTGCGCATCGCGAGGCGTATGAGTTTGACAAGGCGGATGAACTGGGTGAGCGCCTGCTGGAGGCACGGCTGGAGCTGGAGCAGAGGACGCGCGAGGTCGCAGAGGGGAAGGTGACGCAGGCAAAGTATGAAGCCGCGTACCACGATGCGCGGGGTGCCGCGGCGCGGCTGCACCCCGGGACGCTACAGCCGGGGAGCCGGCAGTTCCGCCTGGTGCGAATGCTGGTGGCTGCGAAGGAGATGGAGACGCCGGAGTTCTTTGAGGACCCGTCGTATCCCCTGCGTCTGCTGGGAGAGCTGGAGCGCGATTTTCCCGAGACATTTCCGCGACGTGCGGGAAGTGTCAGCGGCAAAGTGCAGGGCGCGCGCTCACGCATCGTGGGACAAGCCGTGGCTGGAAATACCGGCGGCCGACGTGCCGCGAGCCGCGCGGAGCTGGAGCGCGCGATAGAGAGCCTGGGCGAAGAGGAACTACTGGCGCTGGCGAATGCCGTGGGGACGCGCCCGGGCGGGGAGTAACCGAAGAGGCACCGAACGGTGCCGATTCAAAACATCAATCAACAAGGAGAGAGGACAAAAATCATGGGAACTTATAATACAGACCCGAATGTTTACACACTGGTCGACGAAGCGACGGCCAACCCGGATGTGAAGGGACGCATCTGGAGCCGAATGCTAGAGGTCGGATCGAACACCAAGGACGACTTTACCCGGCTCGAGGGAGCCACGGAATCGAAGCTGCCCTTTTGGAAAAAGCAGGACCTGAAGGCCGCGAGCGGGGACAGGGTGACATTCTCGACCATCGGGGATGCAGCCGGCCCCGGGGCGCGAGGCGAGCAGGAGCTGACAGGCAGGACGAGCGAACCGCGCATTGGCACGTATTCGTGCCAGGTGGATTTCTTCCGCGACGCGGTGGAGCTCACGAAGAAGCAGTTGAAGTTTCTCGCGGGCGGAAAATCGCTGGAGGCGGCAATCCTGAAAATGCTCGCGGAGAAGATGGGCCGGAAGCGCATGTATGACATGATGCACGCGCTGAAGCGCACGCCGAGCGTGCTGCAACTCCGGCCGAGCAACCGGGCCAGTCGGGATGCCATCCGCCACACGGACACGCTGACGCCGAGCTTTCTCGTGGAGGCGAAGGCACGGCTGCAGGGCCGCGGGGCACGCTCGATCGAGACGAAGAAGATGAAGAGTGGCGCGCCGATCCATCGCTTCCTGGCCTTTATCGGGCAGGATGCGATGACCAACATCCGCAACAGCCAGAGCTACCAGAATGCGATGCTGCAGGCGGCGGAGCGCAGCGTGGAGAAGAACCCGCTCTTTAGCGGTGCACTGCCGGACTGGCAGGGGATGCTCTTTTGGGAGCACATGGTGGTGGACCCGGACACGAACGATGCGGTGGGATCGCCCATCGCGCCGAAAGCGGTGCTGGGTGAGGCAATCACGGCGGGCACGACAGCCGTGACGGTGCGCGGTGGAGATGGAGCGAACCTGCTGTGCGAGTACTTCCGCGATTTCCCGGGTTTTGATTACCGGTTTACGGAAGACCAGTCGGGCAGCCCGGATAGCAACGACTACTACTTCTGGATCGTGAACACGAGCGAGGCAGACGCGGGCAAGGCGGGCTT
Source organism: Verrucomicrobiaceae bacterium (assembly GCA_043753265.1). Lineage (GTDB taxonomy): Bacteria > Verrucomicrobiota > Verrucomicrobiia > Chthoniobacterales > Chthoniobacteraceae > SXWH01. The sequence goes on along the minus strand of JAYUWZ010000668.1, from coordinate 13,274 downwards.
TTACCGCTACAGCGGATCGGCCAACACGGGGAACACGATCGTGACGAAGTCCGAGACTGGCAACGGGACGACTGGTGCCGGCGGCCGCCTGGGCAATGGCGCGGCATCGGGTCACCGCTCGCCGAAGATTGGGGAGGTGACCTTCAACGCGGCAACGATGACTGAGTCGCACCCGGTGGGATCGTGGATCATTCCGGCGAACAAGTATGGGGTGCCCATCGCGGAAAACTTCATCTTTGGGGCCGGCGCGGCGATGCGCGCGTATGGCTCGATGATGGCAGAGCCGATCAAGGAGCGTCGTGATTACGGGTTTGTCCAAGGCATGGGGTATGAGGGCATCTGGGGACAGAGGGCGTGCCTGGACACGCAAGGGGTGCCGCGCAACTACGTGGTGTTGCAGAGCGCATACGAGCATCCGGGGATTCCGGTGCCGGTAGTGCCGGTGGTGTAGAGCGGCAACCCCGATGAAAGGGGGGCGGGCGTGTATGAGGAGCGCGTCCGTCCCCCGATCCCCCCATGGTTTTTCCTCAAAGATTTCAACAACCCAAGTTTTCAAAAACATGCCTGTAAAAATCATCATACAAAACGCGTCCGCAGGATCGGATTTGCGCGTGAATGGAGAGCAGAAACCGGATGTATACCGGTTCACCCGGAATCCGGATCAATGGAGCGAGCACGAGCTGGAGTTTGCGACGGCGGAGGAATTCAACACGGTGTCGGCCGACCTGATGCGTGCGCGGGGAAATCCGCCGATGCATGTGATCGTGACGCCTGATGCCGAATACGTGGCAGCGAAGGTTGAAGCGGAGCGGCTCGCGACAGAGCTCGCGGTGGCGCGCGAGGAAGTGCAGCGCCTGCGTGTGAGCGTTTCCACGAAGCATGACTCCAAAAGCGAAACGCAGAAAGGAGCGCGCAAATGACGCTGCGACAACTCGCCTATGAGGCGCTGAGCTACATCAAACCCAGCGGCGCGGCAAATGAAGCGACTATCGCGAATGCGACGGCCCCGCAATTGAGCCGCATCGCGGTGGACCTCACTGCCACCCTGCAGGATATCTACGATCAGGCTCCTGCTCTTTATCGGCGCACGCTGGGGGCAACGCTTGCCGCTCCGACCCCGGTGACGGTGACGACCACTGGGGGCAGCGTGAATATCGCGACAGCCGCTCCTTTTGTGGAAGGCGCCACACTCTTCATCGGCGGCATATTCAACCAGGTCTTCACGGAGAATTCGCAGAAGCGGCTGCTCATCCCCTTTGCAGGGAGCAGTGGCGCTCATTCGGCGACGCTCTAGACGGATGTGGTGGTGCTCGATGCGACGGTGGCCGAGGTGCTCGACCAGGTATTCATCGCCGATGGGCGCAGGCTCGTCGCGAGGAACAATCGTGCAGACCTGCTCGGCGGTGTGCGGGAATTTCCCGACTACGGGCGACGGCTGCGGTGGAATTCTGCGAAGCCCTCGACGGGCAGCCCTCACTGCTACTGGGTGGAGGATTTTCTGTGCACAAACGGCGAGCACGTGAGTGCGAGGCGGCTGCGCGTGATGCCCATCCCGACGACAGCGACGCAAATCACCTTCGACGTGCGCTTGCGCGCTCCGGTGGTGGAGGTGTCCGAGCTCGGCGATGATTCGACGGATTCGGGCAAGGTGCCCGTCATTGCCAATGACCACGTCGAGAGCCTGCTGCGGCCTCTGTTTCTGAAGCGCTGGGCGGGCAGCCCGTGGTTTCGCGACGAGGTGGCTCGCAAGTCCATCGAGGAGGATGCAGCGCGCGCGAATGCCCGGCTCATGGATTATCTCCCGCAGCAGAAACGCAACCGGCGGATCACCGCCCCGATCTAAAATGGCGTTACCTGAAAAGTATCATCTCGATGCGCTGCGCAAGCTGCGTGGCGATGCCAGCGTAACGTTTCCCGGTGGCAGCACATCCGTCGTGCGGGTGGAGCGCGTGCAGACTGTCCCGCGCGGGAGCGTGCTGCCGGAGTTTCTCTCGACGGATGAGGAATACCCCACTGCGAAACTCGTCGAGCAGCAGATCCTCGGCGGGGATGCGAATCACGTGGAGGTGTACCGGCTCTGGCACACGCTGCCGGGTGTGGAGGTGACGCAATACACGGTGGATGAGGAGACGCGATGCACGGTGGCGGTGAGGACGCAGCTCGTGGAGGCGCCAGTGGAACCTCCTCCTGCTGAACCGCTGGTGCCATTCGTTCCCTTCCCCACGGTGCCGGGGACACAGATTGAATATCAACCCATCAACGGGGTGTACGGCACGAAGATCACCACGACGATCAATAGTGGGGTGGCCCCCTCGAACCGCACGGAGTCCGGAATGGTGGAGTATCATTTTCCGACACTTCTTTTTGGGATTTACCCGCAGGCGAGCCCCGAGCCTTGGGATGGCACCGCGCGGCTGAGGCTGGTGAGCGATCGGCGCACGGGGTTCGCGGCCTACACCCAATCGCTCCGTACTTTCCTGTATGGCACCCAGGCGGCGCTGGCGGGGGTCCTCAATGATCTTTTTAATGACACTTTCCCAAACGTCTATAACGCGACTTTCAATAATCTCATTTATGAAGGGATCGCGTTTGATGTGAATGAGAGGAATGTGCTGAGCGATCCATTCCCGAGCATTATCTACACGAGTGGGACGCAGAATCCCAAGTGGCCGTATTTTGTGGAGGAATTTGTCCCGCTGACAGTCAGCGTGCCGACGGCTTCGGAATATCAGGCATTAATCGGCCAGTTTGCCTATGTCAGTGGTGAATTGAAAGCATGGCGGGCCGGCTGGTGGCGGTTGGAACTTTTATCGGTGAAATTGAAATGAAAGGGGAAGAATTTGAGGCCAGGGTGCAAGCTCGGGTTGAGGAGATACTCAGGGGGTTTCGTGAGATTTTTCCGGGAGAGGTCCGCGCGTCCCTGGCCACGATAGGGGATGGTGCGAGCCAAGGAAAGGAGCTGGAGGGTGCGGCTGAAGAGCGGGCGGTGCAGGAGCGCATGGTAAGTGCATCCGCTCCGCATCGTGCACCTGGGCGCGATCCCAAGCGTCACCCTTTCGAAGTGTACGTGGCCAGCTATACCGGCATGGCGCAAACGTCTGCCAATGTGCACGTGGCGTGGGGTACTGTGCTGAAGTCCGAGGCCGACATTGCCGAGGTGGCGGAGATCGAGGATTTTGATGAGACGCTGGAGATCGCCGCTGGGGACTGGATCTGGCTGGAATGCGAATTCACCGCCGATGGCGAACTGACTTCGTGCGCGCTGCTTTCGGGGGGCACCTGGCCGGATTTCCCCGCGTGCTACACGGAGAATGGCGAGGATGGGAACATGTGGTACCACCCCATCGCGCAGGTGCGGCAATCCCGCACAGGCCGGAGCGCGGGCAAGGACAATGCGCCATTCCCAGACTCCGGGGAGTTCCCGGATTTGAAGCCCTCGCTGGTGATTGCGCAACTCACCCACACGCATCTCGTAATCTCACGCAGGTGTGTCGCCGGGACGGCGATGACGCGGCTGTGGACGCTCGTGCCGGGGCAGGGCGGCAAGCAGGAATGAACGGAGGGCTGCACTGATGCCAGACTGGGTGGAGAAGACCGAGCAATTTTGCGATCCCGAGTGCGAAGACCCATGCATGCTGGATTGTTGCTGCGAATTCATCGGGTTCAGCGTGTGTTCCGTTCTTATTCCGTGCTCCGAGCCGGGTGCCTGCAAGCCTGGAAACTGCAATGCCTGGAACAGGGTGAATTTGTTTTGGAAGGAACCCCCGCGCTGTGTGAAGGAACGGGCTGCTGCATACGGGGGCGAGAACGATTTTCGCTACGAGATTTACTTTGGAGAGTGCGGCGAGCTTCCGGACCGCATCATCAGCTCTCCGGTGAGCGGGAGCGGCGAGTCCTGCCAGGGCGGAAGCTCCTCGGTAAGTCGTTGTGAGCTCTTTGGCGGGGATGGCGGAGACTGCGGCAAATGCATCCCCCCGACGTTTTGCCTGCTCGTGCGCGCCACGACCGGCGAGGAGATCGCGCGCTGCAAGGCCTGCATCGACCTGTGCGATATACCGTGCTCGTCGTCGTCTGGCAGCAGCGGGAGCGGCGACGGGAGTGATACAGGCGGTTCCTCGAGCAGCTCCAGCGGGAGCTCCACCAGCTATGTCCCGCCAGGGGATGGGCCGTCGTCCTCGAGCGGATCGGGGGGAGGGTCTTCGTCGAGTGGATCGAGTTCATCATCGAGTGGCGGTGGATACGAGCCGCCCGTCGACCCACCTTCATCGTCGCAGTCATCTTCCTCGGCGGATTCGTCCTCAACCGGCTCCTCCTCGTCGAGCTCAGGCAGCGGAGGCGATGTGATCATCATTATTCCATGAGCAAAAAACTGATACTGAAATCCAATCTCTCTCCTGGCGACATCGTGATGCTTACGGCTGCCGTGCGTGATTTACACGCTACGTATCCAGGAGAGTATCTCACGGATGTGCGGACCCCATGCCCGGCGCTATGGGAGCATAATCCGCACATCACACGGATCACGGATGAGGATCCCGAGGCACGGGTGGTTGAGATGCACTATCCTCTCATCCAGCGGAGCAATGCGGTCCCGTATCATTTCATACACGGGTATCGCATGCACTTGGAGCACGAGCTTGGCAGGCGCATCGAAGTCGGAACGTTTCGCGGGGATGTTTACCTTTCGCCGGATGAGCGTGGGTGGCTCTCGCAGGTGGAAGAGATAGAGGGTGGTGGTACGCGGTATTGGATTATTGTCGCAGGTGGAAAGCGGGACTTTACCGCGAAGTGGTGGGACCCGGCGCGCTACCAGGCGGTGGTGGATCATTTTAAGGGACGCATCCGCTTTGTGCAGGCGGGGGAGGCGGGCCACGCGCACCCGACGTTGCGCGGGGTGCTGGATTTGCGCGGGCAGACGACGCTGCGGCAGTTGGTGCGTCTGGTGCATCACGCCGATGGAGTGCTCTGCCCCGTGACGTCGCTCATGCACCTTGCTGCGGCTGTGCCGGTGCGAGAGGGGCGTGCGCCTCTGCGACCATGCGTCGTTGTTGCCGGTGGTCGTGAGCCGGCGCAGTGGGAGGCCTATCCGGGCCATCGTTACCTGGATACGATTGGTGCGCTGCCGTGTTGCGCCTCGGGTGGCTGCTGGAAATCGCGCGTGGTGCCGATGGGTGATGGTGATGAGAAGGACAAGAGCCTGTGTCTGCGCCCTGTGGAAGTGAGCAGCGGGTTGGAAATTCCACAGTGTTTGGAACTGGTGAGCGTGGATGCAGTGATACGGGCCGTGGAGAGCTATTTGGTGGTGCCAGCGCCGGAGAGGGAAACGGTGCGTGCTCTGCCTGTTCAAAACGGGGATGGCGCATCGAAGTCGTGCTGCGGAAGAAGTGGACGCAAGGGTGTGGCGCTCGATAGGAATGACCCGCGCGCTTGGGGGCCGGTAAAATGGCGGGAACTGCACGAACGTGCCGACAAAGCGGGAGATTTGGGAAAAGAGAAGGCCTGGCTGGAGCGCTTCAGGAGGTCGCTGCCGTGTGCCGATTGCCGCGAGCATTTCACTACGTTGCTTGCGGAACAGCCACCGAAGCTGGAATCTTGCGACACATACTTCGCTTGGACGGTAGAAGCGCACAATGCGGTTAACCGCCGGTTGGGTAAGGCCGAGGTGTCGCTGGAAGTGGCATCGGAGGACCGTGTGAAACGGCGTAGTACCGCGAGTCGGTGGACCGCGTGTAAAAGATGCGAGCACTTCGCGGAGGCAAATCGGAACGAAGGCCCACGATGTATGCTCGCTGGATGGCTACGGTCTTTTGTGAACGATCCGCAGAGCGTGTGCCCGAGTGAAAAATGGGGAGCCGTGCTGCCAAAACTGTTGGGCAAACGCACTGTGGTGGAAATGGGCGTGCCGGGAGAGTCTCGAGTAGGCCTCGTCATCGGGACTTATGGCGCAGTGCCTTACATCCACCTGCAGTTGGAGAGTCTGCGGCGATTTCATCCAGGGACACCATGTCTGGTGGTGGACGATGGAAGTCCGCAGCGCGAGCAGTTGGCCGAATTGTGCAGGGAGTATGGGGTGGAATTTATCGGCAGAGACGTGCGAATGGGGCATGTCGCTGGGGACATGACTGCTTTTGTGGTGGGGCATGAATGGGCGCAGCGGAATGATTTGGATATCCTTGTGAAGTTCTCAAGGCGCTGGGTGCCGTTGGTTCCATGGATCGACGAGGTGCGGAGAATAATGAAGGAAACCCACGCGCCAACACTCTGCAACCGGTGCGAATTTCACGGATTCGGCTTCAGATCTGAGTGCGTAGCAATGGATGTTTCAAAATGGAAGCAGGCGGACGCACTGAAACCCGTTCGGGAGAATATTCGGAGAGCCCGTGAGATATTGTCCAGTGGCGTTACTGCGGACAAGCAGCACGTGTTTCTTGTGGAGGGAATCATACATGAAGCTTCGCATCGCGCCTCCAAAGTAGGTGGAAGGCAATGGGGCGAACATCTACGTGAGCATCCTCCTCGTGGGGGCTGTGAACATTATGTCGAGTGGCCGCTAATGGGTCACAATCGGCGGCATCGGAAATCAAGCGTAATTTGGCATGAGTGGGCTAGGCCGGAGGAGTATCACTTGCAACTACTGAAGTGGGGTGTTGATAAATACACGGCCTGTATGATGCTCGATTCAGCGGGGAATATTCATGGTGCATTGTCGTTAAAGCGATTGATAAATAAAGAGCAGTTTTGGCCAATCTTTCAAAGAATTGCAGGGAGGCGAATAGCGTATGTTCAACTGCCTGGAAACTGGGGGGACCGACTAATTGACTTAGGTGCAAAGGAATTATTTAGAGAGTTCAATACACAAGTCGTGGATATAGGAAATTTCTATGCACAAGACCATGGGATGGCAGGTATTTCCATCCAGAGCGCACCAGGAAAACCGTTTGTTCAACTCACACCACAGGTCTTAGGTTTTCATCCTGATGCATCAAAAATTGATTGTATCGTTGTTGCTGGTGGTGGCTCCATGGGTACCTTTTATAAAAACTCGGCTGCTATCAGAAGGCACCTGCTAGGTTTTGGAAAACCCGTTATCGTATTGCCGTCAACCTTTACAGATTCAGATCCTCAAGTACGTGATTTTGAAGCAGTTTACATTCGTGAACACGGTAGTCTGCTACATCACTCCACTGGTGTCGTTCTTCCTGATTTGGCGCTGGCAGTTACACCGAGAATATCAAAGCTACCCACGAAAGTGCGTGGACTTTTTCTGCGTCATGACAGCGAAGCGCTATTTACAAAACGGCTTTTCGATGCAGATCCTCATTCATGTCGCACATTTGATGATTATATTTCAATGGCTGAAATATACTCATCGATAGTAACGGATTGCCTCCACTTCGCAATCGCAGGATTACACTTTGGAAGAAGTGTTACGCTTCATCCAGGAAGTATTCACAAAAATCATTCAATGTGGAAATCGTGGTTGAGCCATCTTGGCGTAAAATGGAAGGAATCACTTTAACCCTGACGGCACTTCGCCTACGCGCGTCCCCGCGATTTTTTCACCATCAAAATGCACGGAGTTATATCCGGTAAAAGCTTCATTAAATGTGAATAAAGATTTCCGCTTTTCGTGGTCTGTTACCTCGATGGTGCGAGGCCCTGTTTGTTTCCAAACACCACGCCAATTTTTAGAAACAGCCTTGCCATCGCGATAAAAGCGAACCTCAAGATTGAGTGTGGTTGAATGGTTGTATTTCCATGGAGCACTTGTAATGAGCGGCCCGATGTCCTTCTCTTTCGGAGCAGCAAAGACGTTCAGTGCGAGTGCCAAGAGCAGGAGGAGTGCTTTCATTCCGCTGGATTCAAGCTTGGAGGCGGCGAGAGTCAAGGGTGTGTGTGGGTGCTTCGGTGCTTGAAATGAGGAACCGGCTGAGGATGCTCGCCCGATGAATCCCGTGAGACTCGCTTTCCTTGCAGTGGCGTTGTTTTTCATCGGTACGATTCTTGGGCTCGTGTTCCGGGGGGAGGTCTTTGGTTGGTTTCTAAAAGCGGCGGTGCCTGTGCGTATAGTGATGAGCAGCCCGGCGGGAGTCATTGAGGCTTGGCTGAAGCTGGCGCTTGGCACGGGGGTGCTGTGGTGCTCGCCGGTGGTAGGGATGTTGCTCGCCGGGCCGAGGAGGACTTGGATGCTGGGAGTCTGGTTTTCAATTGCAGCGGTTTGGGTCTCGCTGGCTATCGGGTGGATGGCTGCGAGGGACATTCGGAGCATGGCCGAAGTTTCGCCGCTTGGTATTCAAAGTGGCGTGTTCTTCGACGCCATCCCGGTGTGCCGGATTTTGCTGAGCGGGCCGCTGGTGATTTGGGCGGTGGCGATTGCGATGCGGATGTTTGGCGGGAGGTGTACGAAAAACGATCAAGAACCCAGCGAGCGTACGGTCGAGTCTGAGACGCTGTAGGTTGGTCCTGTGCAAGAACCGCACGAATGATTCAGAATGCTGCCCCAATGACACCGTTGAAACTCACACTTCTCGCAATCGCTCTTTTCGTGACTGGCACGGTTGTGGGATTCGTTTTCCGGGGAGAGGTATTTGGGTGGTTCTATCAAGCTGCCGGGCCTGTGAAATTCATGACCTACAGCCCACTTGAATCTATTCGAGCTTCGATGAAGCTGGCGCTTGGCTCGGGCGTGCTATGGTGCTCGCCAGTGGTGGGAATGCTTCTTGCGGGGCCGAGACGGACCTGGATGCTTGGCGTCTTGTTTTTGGCTCTAGCCGTTGCGGTGTTGCTGGCTGTCGCCTGGCTGGTTGCTAGGGACATCCGGAGCATGGCTGAAGCGGCGCCTTTGGGCATCGAGAGCGCCATGTTCTTTAGTGCCATCCCGATACTGCGTATCTTGCTAAGCGGACCTGCGGTGGTGTGGGTGGTTGCGATTGTGATGCGGATGCTGAATGCAATGAACGATCAAGAACCCAGTGAGCATGCAGTCAAACCCGAGTCGCTGTAGATGAGTTTGTGGTATGTGAATGAGGCTTCGCCTTATGGGTTGGCCGATCGAGGACATCGGCGTTCCCAGTGCGCCGCGCCTCCATAACCGTCTGCACGACCGGTGTGGAGCTCCGCTACTCCTTCCTCCCAAACTTCGTGATCTTCACCACCTCGTATTCCGTGCCGTCGTCCTTGGTCTTGATGCGGCTGCCGGAGACGGTGTCGCCGAGTTTGATGTCGGTGAAGCGGGCGTCGGTCTCGCCTTGTTTGATGACGGTTTTTTCCGTGATGCGGAAGGTCACTTTCTTCCCGTCCTTGTTTTGGTGGATGAAGGCGCTGGGCTGGAGTTCATCCACGGTGGTGTGGAAGGGGAGCTTGCGCGGCGCGGGGTCGGTGGCGGGGGATTGGGCGAGCGCGGCGGTGCAGGCGAGGAGCGTGAGGAGGAGGCGCATGGAAATGACGAATGACGAATTTCGGATGACGAATGTGGGGCGCGGGCCCGGAATGGCGTGGATGTGCCTATACGTCGGTGCGGGCGCGGAGGTCGTTGGTGACGGCGAGGTTGATGGGGCCTTGGGTGGTGGCGTTGAGCGGGGCGTAGGTGGCGCCTCCGATTTTGAGCACTTTGATTTCCTGGGCGACGATGCCGAAGTCGTCGTTGGGGTTGAAGGTGGAGACGGTGCCGAGGGCCTGGCCCTTGATGATGACGCTGGTGATGCGGGAGACGCTTCCGGCGGTGTGGTTGAAGGTGCCGATGGCGTCGTCGAGGGTACCGTATTCGTTGTCGGCGCCGGGGCCCACGCCCGCGGAGATGCTGCTGGCGATGAAGTCGCCGCCGATGGTGATGGGGCCGAGGTTGGCGTCGGCATTGTTTACCGAGCCCGCGAGCTGGCCGGCGAGGATTTGGGTGAAGGTGACGCTGCCCTTGATTGCGAGTTTGCCGATGGCGAGGGCCATTGTGCCATCGGTGCCGCGCGCGGAGAGGATGAGCGGCTTTGCGGCATTGCCCACCACGTCGCCGCCGATGGTGAGGCTGCCGAGCACGGAGTTCACGGAGATGGAGCCGCTGCGGTCGCCGGTGCCGGTGGTGACGTTGCCGCCGACGGTGATGGACTTTGCGCCACCGAGATTCACAAAGATCGCGCCGGAATCCACGCCGCCGCCGCGCAGGTCGCGGCCGATCTTGGCGGTGCCGAGTTTTGCGGCGATGATGTAGGAGGAGGAATCCGCCGCGCCGATGACGGAGCCTGCGATGGAAAGCGTCTTCAGCTCGACGCTGGCATTGATCACCGCGCTGGCGGTGCCGCCGCCGCGGAGGTCGCCGCCAATGGTGATGCCCGCGATTTTCCCGGCGGTGATGGTGGCGGAGAAGTCGCCACTTCCGATTACCGAGCCCTTGATGGCCACGGGCCCGATCTCCAGGCCGCTGGAACTCCCTAGCGCGCCGGAGGCGGTGCCGATGGCGGCCGAGCCCTGCCCGCTGCCGCCGAGCACATTGCCGGCGATGGTGACGCCCTTCATCACGTTGCCGACCACGAAGGCATTGCCGGAGTAGATGGAGGCGCTGAAATCGCCCACGCCGCCGACGAGCGAGCCCTTGATGGCCACGGGGCCGAGCGTGCCTTTGCCGTGGATGTAGGCGCTGCTGGCACCGTCGCCGCCGCGCACGTCGCCGCCCACCTTTACGGAGGCGATGGGGCCATCGACCTCGATGGAGCCGCTCTGCGGGCCTGCGCCGCCGATCATGGAAAGGCCGATGCTGATGGCACCCGCAGAGGTGCCCCAGATGTAGCCGGAGAGGCTGCCGGTGCCGCCGGCGAGCTCGCGCCCGACCTTTACGGTGGTGAGGCTGGTATTGGCCCAAATGGCACCGCTGGCCTCGCCCCCGCCGCCGATGATGGAGCCCGTGATGGTGACTGCGGCGATCTTCTGCGCCTCGATCTGGCCGGAGTCGTCGCCCGCGCCACCCTGGATGTCGCCCTTCACCAATACCGCGCCCATGTCGCCGAAGGCGAATACGCGGCCGGAGTTGTCTTCATTCCCAAAGATGGAACCGCCGATGGTGAGGGATTTGATTTTCCCGGTGGTGGAGGTGACCACGGCGGAGCCCGCGCCGATGCCGGCCTCGAGGTTGCGGCCGATTTTCACCGCGCCCATGTCGCCCACGCTGGCCACGCGCCCGCTATCCGAGCCGGGGCCGCCGAGGATGGAGCCGCCGATGGTGACGGTGCCCATTTTTCCCGTGGCCTCCACGCTGCCGCTGAACGCGCCGGAGCCGCGAATGTCCTGCCCGATCGAGACGGAGCCGATGTCGCCGATGACGGAGATTCGCCCGCTGTTGGGGGTGCTGTCGCCGATGAGAGAGCCGCCGATGGTGAGCTTGCTGAGCGTGCCCGCGGAGATGTTGATAAAGGAGCCGACCACGTCGGACTTCACCGTGATGGAGCCGACGGGCCCTGCGAGATTGCTCTTGGTGCTGGGCAGGGAGGCCTGGGTGGTCGTGCCGCTTCGCCCCATGGACTGCACGGTGAGCGACTTGACCGCGGGATCCACGGCGATGTCGCCCGCGCTGATGCGGCCCAGGTCGCCATCCACCAGCACCGTGCCGAGGTCGCTGCCGGCGCTATTGATGTGGCCGACGCGCACCAAGCCGTCGCCGCCATTCGCGGCCTTGGAGGTGATTGCGAGATTCGCGCCGTCGAACTCCGCGCCATCGTCATTCAGCAGCAGGCTGCGCAGGAGGCCGCCGCCATTTGCGCCCACGCTGAGCTGGAAATCGAGCGGGCTGAGGGACCCCTTCGAGAGCTTCACCGTCACGAGGTCGCCGTCCTCATCCGTGTAGGTGGCGGTGGCGGCGGTGGGAAATTTCAAATCGCCCACCTGCACGGCCATGCCTTTGAGGTTCAGATTGCCCGCGCCGATGGTGCCCACGGAGGTGGGTGCGCCGGTGGCGAGGTCGAGGGTGTAGAGGCTGGTGACGCCGCCGACCGTCATCGCGGCAAAGGCGGTGCCGGTGCCATTGGCAATGTCGAAATGGGCATCGGTGGCATTCACGCCGAGTGCGCCCACGCTGGTGACCGCGCCGAGATTTGGGTGGGGCGAGCTATTCACCCCGCCGATGAGCACGAGGTGGTCGGCACCGGTATCGATTGCGTAGAGTGTGGTGGAGAAGGTGCCCGAGAAATTTTCTGTATAAGCGGCCGCCAGCACCGGGCCGGTGGCGGGGCCGGTGTAGGAGAGTGCGGTATCGAACACGCCATTGACCACTGCGGCGGTGTCGGGATTCACGCGGAAGTTATCCCCGGCGCTATTGACCACGCGGATGCGATCGACGGCGGGGTTGAAATCGAAGCCGTAGCTGGCCGCCGAGGCGACGCCGGAGAGGGGCGAGCCCACCAGGCGGGCAGCGCCGGAGAAGTGGTCGACCTGGTAGAGGCGGCCCGCGTTCAGGCTATCGACGGTGAGGAGATAGAGCTGGCCGGTGGCGGGGCGGAAATCCATGCCCACGACGTCCTCGCCCGCGGCACCGGCGAGGCCGGTGAGGGGCATATTGGAAAAGGAGGTGGGGGTGGCGCTATCGAACGCGATGAGGCTGGTATTGCTCACGGCGTAAATGGTGGCGGGGGCGATGCGGGCTTCCAGTGGCTCGGGCGCGGAGTGGACGGCGGCGATTCTCATGGGGTGAGGCGTATCAGGGTGCGCGCGTAAAAGGAAGCGTGGAGCGATGTTGCGGGGGTGCGTGTGACGGAGGGATGTGGGATGAGGCAGGGGCGTGAGGCCGGAGGCTGGGTTTGAGACAGGTTTGTTGCGAAATGTTTGGAATTCGTCTCGCCGCGTGCGGTTGCGGCTGCTTAGCCTTTGCTGCCCTGCGAGATCGTTGATGTGCCCCTGTGATCAGTATCTGGCGACTGCACGGGCAGGTCTGTTTATCGCCCAATGAAAACCACCATAGCCCTTGCTCCGAAGCGCCGTGCCTGCAGATCCATCCGGGGGATGGCCGAAAACCGACTACGGCCCGTGCAGGTCCGCGTCGAACCGCTCGAAACTCGCATCGCTCCGGCGGTGATCTTCGCCGTCACGGAAGACAATCGGCTCATCTCCTTCGACTCGGCGACGCCGGGGACGTTGCTTTCCGACGTGGAGATCACGGGACTGAGCAATCCAACGACGGAGCGGATCGAGGCAATCGATTTCCGGCCGGCGACGGGGCAGCTCTACGGGCTCGGGATCAATAATTTCGACGCAGGGCCGGATGAGGCAGCGCTCTACACCATCGATCCCGCGACGGG
>JAYUWZ010000667.1:0-3429 GCA_043753265.1 Verrucomicrobiaceae bacterium | reverse complement strand
AAACCGAATAGGCCAGTGCAGCCATTGCGAAACTGTTTGCCCAAGCGAGCACCAGCATCGCGAGCACGCTGAGCGCCGAGCCCAGCCGCAAAAAATGAATGCGGGCACGCGGGGGAACCGACAACAGGCTGAACGATGCCACCAGCGCGCCAATCCCCGTCAGCGACATGAGCCAGCCGATATGGAGGGCATCCAGCCCCAGGGTGCGGCGTGCGTAAAACGTGAGCAGCACGATCACGAATGGGGAGCAAAACAGCGTATTCGCCGCCATGATGGAAATCATCCGCCGGGTCGGCGCGTCGGACATTACAAACCGCAAACCCTCACCAAATCCGGAACTGCGCTGTTTTTCCTCTTCCACCGTGCCCCTGGGCTGGCGGGGAATGGTGAGCAGGATGAGCAGCGGACACAGATAGCTCAGTGCATTTGCATAAAAAGCGGAGGCCGTCCCGAGCCAGGCGACGGTGACCCCGGCCAGCGCGGGACCCACGATGCGCGCGCCGTGAAAGATCGAGCGATCCAGAGCCACCGCTGCGCCAAGTTTTTCGCGCGGCACCAGTTGCGGGAGCAATGCAGAATAGGCCGGCCCCTCAAAGCCGTGGGTGATTCCCATGACAATCGCCACGATGGCGAGATGCCAGATGGCCCATACCTGGAATTGCACCAGTCCGCCCACCAGCACCGCGAGAAGCGCCTGCACGCCGAGCACCACGAATAGAATCCGCCGCTTGTCACCCCGATCCGCCGCCGATCCACCCCATGGATTGAAAAGAGGAATCACAATCGTAAGGGCAAAGCTAATGAGGGCCTGCTGCATGGACGTGCTCGCCCTCTCCTCCACAAGGAGTTGCTGCGCCTGTGTTTGCATCCACGCCCCCACCATGGAAACAAACTCCGCAACCATGAACCGCGTATAGAGCCCGTTGCGAAGCACGCCCAGAGAGGAGCGTAGTGTGGTGTGCGGAGCTTCGGCCATTGGTGGAAACCTCCAAGAAAAGCGGGGGCACCCGCACTGTGCAAGTGGCTAGCATTTTGAATAGCGCGGCCACCACTCCTCCTCCGCTTGCTTGCCTCCTTCCCGCGAGACACTTAGGCATGTCTTCTCAGCTCCCAGATAAATTATTGCGGCAAAATACAGTGTTCCCACGGGAAATATTATTCAGACTTGGCGCGAGTCTCGCTATTCCATTTTTACTATGGCCGTAGCAGCCCCAGCCGCAGATTTCGCCAAATTACTTTTTAGAACCCCGCCCTACAACAGGATGTCTTCGGCGCGGCGTTTTCAGCTGCTCTCGCAGGCACGCTCCGTGCGGTTCACAAAAGGAGAGCAGCTCTTTCCCCATGAGCAGGCGCCCCAGGAAGTCTGCATGATTCTCTCTGGTACCGTGTGCATCTTCACGGACATGCCCGGCGAACCGGAGCCAGTATATATGGAGGAGCTCGGCCCCGGCGACTGCGCGGGCTGGGTTTCCGCCCTCTCGGGCTCGAAAGGGATGCGCGCCGTGGCAAAATCCGAGGTGCAGGGCCTTCTCGTCATGGCACCGGCTTTTCTCGAAATTGCGCGATACGACCCCGCCTTGCGCGAGGAGATGTTTTCCCGCGTGCGAAAAAGTGAGGTCTGGCGCGCCGTACTCTCCGAGATGGAGCGGCGCACCGGCGGTATCACCAGTGCCCGCGACATCGTTGACGGTATCTTTCAAGACTGCGTCACCCGTGACTGGCCGGAGGACGAGGAGCTTTTGGAAAGAGAAAAGGACCACCATATCTGGATCGCTGCCGGTGGAGAGGGGCTGAAATCGGGTGACCGCTGGTCGAGTGCGGATGGCGTGCTCTGGGCACGACTTATCGGCCTTCCCTCCGACAAATTGACCAAGGCTCTCGCGGGTGACGTGCCGCGACCAGAAAAGGAGTCCATACGCTCAAAGGCCGGCCCGTCCGAGCGCACCCCCTCCAAGCCAAGCGCCATAGAGACTTTATCCACGTCCGAGCGAGGCATGCTGGGAAAACTGCCATCCGCTGACCCGGATTTTCCGGGTTCCGGCAGGAAGAGTTCCATCTGGAAAGTATTGGGCGCAACCTTGGTAATTACCGCCATTGCTGGAGGCGCCGCCGGATTCTGGGCCTCGCGACAGCCGATTACCGAGCCGTTTGCCGTGGCGAGCACTCTCAATTTCGTGGGGGAACGCCGCACGATTGTGGCCGGCGTCTCCGGCAAAATCACGGAGTGGGGCCTGAAATCGGGCTCTCGCATCGAGCGCGGAACCATCCTCGCCATCGTGCAGCCTCCCATGGATGAGGCGAGGGCCAAGTCCCTTGCGGAGGGAGCCGCCGCAGCACGCGAGCAGGCGGAGTTTTGCGAGGCAGCCATCTCGGGTCGACCCTTCAAGGCCCAGGTCATGCCAAAGCATCTGCTGGATCTTTCCACCGACCTCGCCCGCCTCCGGAGCGAATACCGCGTGCTCTCCGCCGTGGAGCGCGGCGCGACCAACGACTTCACCCTTTCCGCCGGGGAACGCCAGCGCGTCGCGGCAATGTTCAACGCTGCGCGCGAGGAGCAGGTGGATCGTGTGAGTTCCGCCGCCCGCGATGCCGGCGCACGGCGCGAAGAGATGCGCGAGGCCGAGGCCGAATTGCGCGAGGCGCAGGAGGAACTCAACGTCCAGACCCGCGCTTTCGCCGGATTGCGGGCGGAAAAGAGCGACGAATCCAAACAGGAACTCGCCGCCGCCCAGCGCTCTCTGGCAATGCTCAGGGGCATCGTGACCAAGAAGCAGGAAGTCATCACCCGGCTTAAGAAGGAAATCGCAAAGATGGGGACCGAGGTGGTAGCCGCTCCCATCGCTGCGGACGACGCTGGTGCTTCCATTCCCGCAATTCGCTCGGACATCGCGAAAGTGGAGGAGCAATTGCAACGGCACGTCGAAGTACTACGCGGGGACCATGCATCAAAAGATTCCGAACTCGCGAAGCTCAAGGCCGCCGCCGCTCCACGCCAAATCGAAGCCCTCCAGCCCGGCCTGGTGCTGGAAGCCGCGCCTCTCGCCATTGGCTCCATCGTTTCCACCGACACCGTACTGGGCAGGCTCACCACCCGTCAAAACTGGGAACTGGAGTGCCAGGCATCCGGCCCGGACCTCGCCCGCCTTCGCGCAGGCCAGGAATACAGCATCGTCTCTGTAAACCCCGATGGCAGCACCATCCGTCTTCAGGAGCGCCTGGATCTGGCGAGCCGCGCCGGCGAATCGCCCCGCCTGCGCATCCTCAATTCCCGCGACGATTGGCGCGACGGCACCCCCGTCCGAATCGAAACCAGCGTGGTCACTGGAACACTCTTGGAAGCTTGGATCGCCGAACTGCGCAAGACGGTGGGGATGTAGGACGAAGCGGGTGGAGAGGTGCGGAGGTGGATGGCGCTCTCCGAGCGGCATG